>DATKQG010000024.1 GCA_035532835.1 Candidatus Dormiibacterota bacterium | reverse complement strand
GATCGGGATTTTCGCGTTCATTCAATTGCCGAGCCTGCTCGGCGGCGCTTTTAGCGGCAACAAGCAAGCGATCGTCGTCGGCGATTCCGCGCTTACCACGCCCGCCGTTCCGTTACTCAAGGGCGATTTCGATATCGCCGCAACGCTCGCGCCTACCACCGTCGATATCGCGCTTTTGAAAGCCCACCATGCGTCGTCCGCCATCGTGCTCTCGCGGGTGGGAGATCGCCTCCACGTCACGATCTTCGCGCGCGATCCGGGGAGCGTGCCGCGCGAGGAAGTCCGCGCCGATTTGCTCCCGCTGCAGGTGCAGTTGGCGATGCATGGGTCGAAGGCGGCCATAACCTCGTTGTTAGCCATCCCCGTCGCGATCCACCCGATCGATTCCAAATTTTCCTCGTCGAGCCAGGCGCAAGCCGTGCGCGGCATTGCTTACACGCTGATTTTCTTTCTCTACATGTTGATTCTGCTCAACAGTCAGCTCGTCATGAGTGCCGTCGCCGAAGAGAAGACCAGCCGCATCGCCGAATTGCTGGTCGCATCGGTCGACCCGATCGCCCTGCTCACGGGTAAGATTTTCGCCGCCGCGACGCTCGCGTTGCTGCAGATGGCGATTTGGGTCGGCGTGGGCCTGGTCGCGAGTATGGGAGCCGCCGGTGGTGCCGACGCCTCCCCCATCGCGCTGGGCGGATTGTTCTCCGGCAATTTGCTCTCGGCATGGGTACTTTGCGCGTTCGTGCTGTTCTTCATCTGCGGGTTTCTCCAACTCTCGACGCTCTTCGCAGGCGTCGCTTCGCTGGTCAATCGCACCGAGGATCTGGGAAGCTTGAGCGCGCCGTTAGTGCTGCCGGTCGTCGGCGCGTTTTTCCTCGCCATCTCGGCACTGGGCGATCCGGACGCTCCGTGGGTGGTCGCCGCCAGCTTCGTGCCGATTTTCTCGCCGTTCGTCATGTTCGCGCGCATCGCGGTTAGCAACGTGCCCGTATGGCAAGTCGCGATCTCGCTCGCACTCAATATCGCCGCGTTGATCGGGATCGGCATCCTGGGCGGCAAGCTCTATCGCGTCGGCATGCTGCTCTACGGACGCGCGCCGAAGTTCTCGCAAATCTGGTCCGTGATTCGTTCCTGATGCCGCTCGTTTTAGTCCCGACGCCGCTCGGGAATTTACGCGACATCACGCTGCGTTCGCTCGACGCGTTACGCGATGCGGATATCGTCGTCGCCGAAGACACGCGCGTCGCGCGCAAGCTCCTCTTTGCGCTGGGCATCGGCACGAAAGAGTGTTGGAGTTACCGCGAACAAAATGCCGCGAGCGTTACCGAAGGCATCTTAGCGCGCGCTCGCGACGGTAACGTCGTGCTGGTAACCGATGCCGGGATGCCCGGCATCTCGGACCCGGGCACCGCGCTGGTAGCCGCCGCGCGCGCCGCCGGCGTCCCGGTCGATCTCCTGCCCGGCCCGAGCGCCGCGCTCGGAGTCGCCGTACTCTCCGGCTTCGATCTGCGCCGGTTTCTTTTCGAAGGGTTCGTACCGCGGACGCAACGCGATCGGCGCGATGCCTTCGAACGAGCGTTGCGGGGCGGCATCACGACGATTTGGTACGAGTCTCCCAAGCGTATCCACGCTACCCTCGCCGACCTCCAAGAACTCGCGCCCGACGCGCGCGTGTTCGTGCTGCGAGAGTACACGAAGCTCTTCGAACAGCAGGCTCTGGGTTCTCCGGCCGAAGTTGCCGCCGCGATCGCGGAGCCCGTGCGCGGCGAGATTGCGTTTGCGATCGCGCCGCTCGAACGCACCAGCGCCCCTGCGGCGCCGACGCCGGAACAGATCGACGAGCGCATCGACGGCTACCTCAAAGAAGGTCGCAGCATTGCCGACATCGCTCGGTTGTTGGCCCAGGGGGGCCTGGGCGAGCGCCGGATGCTGTATGCGCGTGCCAGCGAGCGTAAAAACCGCGCGAGGCAAGGGCGGCCGGTCGGCTGACGAAAGGGGAGCGCGATGAAGCGCGCCTTTTACGTCACCACCCCGATCTACTACATTAGCGGCAACCCGCATATCGGCCACGCATACACAACGGTGGTCGCGGATGTGCTCGCTCGCATGGCGCGCACCTCCGGCCCGGCCTATTTCCTGACCGGCACCGACGAGCACGGGCAAAAGGTCGCCAACGCCGCCGCGGCTGCCGGGAAGACCCCGCAGGCATGGTGTGACGAGTTGGTGCCGCGTTGGCAGAAATTATTCGCCACCTACCACGTTCGCTACGACGATTTCATCCGCACGACCGAGCCGCGGCACGAAAGCGTGGTGCAGCGCGTATTCGAACGCTTGCGCGAAAACGGCGACGTTTATTTAGGAAAATACGAAGGCTGGTACTGCGTCAACGACGAGACCTTTTGGCTTGAAGCCAAGCTCGTGGACGGCAAATGCCCCACCTGCGGACGCGAGGTGCAGTGGATCTCGGAGGACGATTGGTTCTTTCGGCTCTCTAATTATCGGGATCGGCTGTTGCAGTATTATCGGGAGCATCCGGAGTGGGTGCGCCCCAAGAGCGTCTACAACGAAATGGTGGCGCTCCTCGAGGAGGGGCTTGAAGACTTTTCGATTTCGCGCACCAACTTCGATTGGGGCATTCCGATTCCGGGCGGCGGCGGCGTCATCTACGTGTGGTTCGATGCGCTCCTCAACTACATTTCCGCGATCGGCTGGTCGTCGGATCCGGAGCGTTTTGCCACGTATTGGCCCGCGAGCGTTCAATTGATCGGCAAGGAGATCGCGCGCTTCCACACGCTCATTTGGCCGGCGGTGCTGTGGGCCTTGGGCGAGGAGGCTCCGGAGCTGGTCTTCGCCCACGGCTGGATCACGGTCGATGGCCAAAAGATGGGCAAGAGCCTCGGAAATGCCGTCGATCCCTTCGCCCTTGCCGAGCGTTTTGGCGCCGACTCTCTGCGCTACTTCCTTTTACGAGAAGCTCCGTTCGGGAGCGATTTCTCGTACTCCGAAGCCAAGATCGCCCAGCGCCACAATAGCGACCTCGGAAACGACTTAGGGAACCTGGTTCGCCGTTCGCTCAGCATGCTGCTCAAGTATCGGGACGGCGTCATTCCGCCCGGAGACGCAGCGGGGAGCGAGGTGGGCGCCGCTATGGCCGCGTTGCCGCAACGCGTGCGCACCCTCATTCTCACCCTCGATTTTCGCAGCGCGCTCGAGGCGGTGTGGGAGCTGGTCGTCGCGCTCAATCGTCGCATCGACGACCAGAAACCGTGGGTCCTCCACCGTGAGGAACGGGATACGGAACTCGACGCGCTCCTCTACGACCTCTGCGAAGGAATCCGCTGGCTCGCGATGCTGTTGCATCCGGTGATGCCGGAGCGGACGGCCGAGATGTGGCGCCAGCTTGGGGCAACCGCCCCCATCGACGCCGATTGGAACGAGGCGTTGCATTGGGGTGGGCTCGCGCCCGGAACCCGCGTCGCACTCGGCGATGCGCTCTTTCCACGCATCGAGCTCGAGCCGGCCGGCAGCTGACGCGATGGACTCAAGCGTGAGCGGCCCGGGCCGCGGCTTTACCTTCGGCGGCGGCGCTATCGCCATCGCCGGGCTGGCCGTCGCACTCACGCTCTTCATCCGGCAATTTACGCCGCAGCTCTGGCTGCTGTGCGGCGCCGCAGCGGTTTGCGTCGCGCTCGTGGCCTTCAACGCGCTGCCGATCCGCGGACTGCGCATGCGCCGTAGCGGGCGGGCTGCCGAAGCCGTTTTTCTCGACCTTCCGATCGTCGCTCCGCTCTTTTTGATCGATGGGGCGGCCGGCCCGACTGCCGCGGCCCTAGCGCTCGCCGCCGGCTTCGGTATCGCAGCCGTTGCGCGCCGCGGCAGCGCTCCCACCGACATCGCGCGTCACGGCGTCCTGCGCACGCTCGTGGCACTCGCGTTCATTCCGCCGCTCTCGCAAATCGATCCGATCTTCGCAGCCAACACGCCGGGTGCGCTACTCGCGTTTGCGGGGACGCTCGCCGTCGTGACGGTCGTCTTCGTTTTCGGCATCTCCGCCTGCACGTCGTCGGCCATGTATCACATCGGTATTACGCGCGTCTGGCAGCGTTTGGCACGCGATCCGCGCACGTGGATCGTCGGCGCTTCGAACGTGCTGTGGGCGGTAGCGGTCGGCGACCCCGTCGCCGCCGGCCACTTCGCGCTCGCAGCCGCCATGTGGGCTCCCGTCATCGGCACCTCAATACTCTTGCGCACCATCGACGAACAGACCGCAGAGCTTCACCGTCTGCGTTTAGTGCGTGACGCCGTGCAGGCGATGCTCGGCGACCGCGACCCGCTACCGCAGATCAACGCCATCCTCGCAACGCTGCGCGTCCCATCCCCGGGCGAAACGGTGACCGTGCTCGCGGCAACGAGTTCGCGCGTCGAATTGTGGCGGACGGTCACGCTGCTCGGGCCGGCGTTGAGCCCCGCCGGCGACGAAATGCGGCGGCGGCTTCTGGTGCGCATGAAATTTAGCGGCACCGCCTCGATTACGCTCCACGACCAATACTACGTCGCCTACGCGTTCGCCGCTCAGCTCGTGCAAGGCGATCTCAACGGCGCGCTGATCGTGCATCGGCGGCACGACCGGCCGCTCAGCGGCGAGCAAATCGCGCAATTCACCAACGCCGCGCGCGAACTCGCACCGTTGCTCGGCGACATGCGCTCGATCGCCGCCGCCCAAAACGCCGCCACCATCGACGGGCTCACCGCCCTCTACAACCGCGCCGCGACGCTCGAACGGCTCGATGCGATGCTCGCCGAGATCACGATACCCGATCGCGGCGCCGTGCTTTTGCTGGACGTCGATCACTTCAAAACCGTCAACGACCAACTCGGCCACGCCGCCGGCGACGATTGCCTCCGCCGCATCGGGCACATCATCAAATCCACTATTCGCAGCGGCGATACGCCAGGCCGCATCGGCGGCGAGGAATTTCTGATCGTCATGCCCGGCGCCTCGCGCGACATTGCGATGACCGTCGGCGAACGCCTGCGCTTAGCCGTAGCGCTCGGTGGCATGCGCTATGCCAACGGCGATCCCGTCACCGCCAGCATCGGCGTCGCCGCCGCCAATGTAGGCGAAACGGGCGAGAGCCTGGTGGCGCGCGCCGACCGAGCGCTCTACGAAGCCAAGCACCAGGGCCGCAATCGCATCGTCGAAGACGTCGAGGAGACCGCGTAACCTCTCGGCAAAGGTAGCGGGGTGATCGATTCGCACGCCCATATCCACGATAAACAATTCGACGAAGATCGCGACGCGGTCGTCGCGCGCGCGCGGGAGGCCGGCGTAACGACCATCGTAACGGTCGGATGCGATCTGCCCGATTCGGCCCGAGCGCTGGCAGCAGCACGCGCATACGGCGTCTACTCCTCGGTCGGCGTGCACCCGCACGAAGCGATCGACGCTCCCGAAGATCTCGCGGCCGCGTTTGCGCCGCTGTTGGCCGACGATCGCGTCGTCGCGATCGGCGAGACCGGGCTCGACTATTTCTACGATCACAGCCCGCGCGACGTGCAACAAACGGTACTCCGCAAGCAATTGCGCATCGCGCGCGAACGCGACTTGCCCGTCATCTTCCACCACCGCGATGCGTACGACGATTTTCTCGCGATCCTTCGCGAAGAGTTCGTGCCGGGGATGCGCGGCGTCATCCACTGCTTCACCGGCGACGCCGATCAAGCGCGCACGTACGTCGAAGAATTCGGCCTCTCGCTCGGTATCGGCGGCGTGGTCACGTTCAAAACGGCGCAAGCGCTTCGCGATGCGGTCCGCGAGGTCGGATTGGAGCCGCTCATCTTCGAGACCGATTGCCCGTATCTCGCGCCGGTCCCATTGCGCGGCAAACGCAACGAGCCGGCATTCGTCGCGCGCACGGTGGCATTCGTCACGGAATTGCTCGGATTGCCTCCGGACGAGGTGATCGCACGCAGCGATGCGCGAACGCGATCGCTCTTTGGCTTGAGGCGGGGTTGAAGGACGCGCGGTCCCCACGCACTGGGCCGGGAGCGTGCAGTTTTTTCGACCTGGCCCGGAGGGCCACTTCAAAACTTCGTTCTGTCGAAAAAATGCTCGAGCTGAAAAATTTCATGGATGAAATTTTTGGGCGTCTCCCGGCCCAGTGCGTGGGGACCGCGCGTCCTTCAAGGCTATGTGGCTGTATTAGGCACACCGGCGCTATCGTTTAGCTATATCGTTCTTAGCGGCGTTGCTTTGATCCAGCGTTGTTCGAAGTGCGAACGGAGGTGCGCGATCACTTGTTTCGCGCGCGTTTGGAGGCCCCAATCGATTTGATCGGGCTTATCGAATGCGGCGGAGGCATTTGCGCTGCCGATCCATGCGCGCGCGCCGGCTAGCGCGAATTTTTCGCTGGCCGGACAGGTTCGCACTTGTACGCCGTCGTTCGCGAGCTTCGATAACGCGGCGCGCTCTTTGGCGTTGCCGCGAAGATCGCGCGCGGAGACCAATAGGCGCACGCGTTCGCCGCGCTCGGCGCGTGCGTCGATGGCGGCAAAGGCGCAGTTGTAGGCGCTGACCGATTCGCTTTCGATATCGACGCAATCGCGAGATGCGGCGGCGATCGTCCGTGCTTCCGATGCGAGCGCGGCGCGTTTGCCGGTCGCGAAGCCGCGCGAAGCGGCGACGGCCTGCCCGAGGGTGATATCGCGCACCATTCGTACGTGTGAGGGTGCGTCGTCGCGGACGATGGTGTCGCAGCCGTCGTGCGGCCAGTTGCAGTCGTCGAGATAGAGTGCGTCATCGGCGACGATCGCTTTGGCGTGCAGGGCTGCTTCGCCGGGGGCCCCGTGGAGCAATCGCGCGTCGGCTCCGGCGGAGCGCAGGGCGGCGACGGCGGCGGCGTTGGCTCGTTGCAACCCGCCCGCGGCATCCTTGTATGGGGTGCCTTCTAAACGGACGACGACGTGGGCGCCGCGGCGCGCGGCCGACGCGAGCCCGTCGAGCACGGGGCCGGACGGCAACGCGTACGATGCGCAGGTGACCTCTCGCGCCCTTCGCAACGCTCGGAGCACGTCCTCGGTTGAAGCTAGGGTTATCATGGCATCGTTACTTCCCGACAAAGGTCGCTCGGCGCAAGAGACTCGGGTACAAGGAGAGGGTCGGGGCGTTCTGAAAGAGCCGCACAGATCAACTATGAGCACTACGCCAACGCTCCGGCCGCCCGGAAATGACAAGGGTGCGTTCGTGCGCGAGATGTTTGCCGACATTGCCCCTCGCTACGACGCCGCCAATCGCGTTCTCACCGCGGGCCTCGACGAGCGCTGGCGCAAACGCGCCATCGCGCTCCTCGCGCCGCCTCATGGCGGGCGTATTCTCGATCTGTGCTGCGGAACGGGCGACGTGGTGTTCCATCTGCTGCGCACCGACCCGAGCCTGGAACTCACGGGGGTCGATTTCTGCGAACCGATGCTCGCGGGAGCCCGAGCGCGCGCACCGCGCGAGGCGCGGGGACGGGCGACGTTTTTGGAAGGCGACGTGATGGCGTTGCCGTTCGCCGATGCAAGTTTTGACGGAGCCACTATGGGGTTTAGCCTGCGCAACGTCGTGGATATCGACCAGGTGCTACGCGAAGTGCGCCGCGTGCTCCGTCCGGGCGCGCGATTCGTCAATCTCGACGTAAGCAAGGCGCCCAACCCGCTCTTCAAACGGGCATTCGATCTGTATTTCTACGGCCTCGTGCCGTTGATCGGCGGCATCATCGGCGGGTCGAAACGCGCCTACACCTATCTGCCCAATTCGCTCACGCATCATCCCAATGCGGACGCGCTCCGCGAGCGGTTCGAACGCGTCGGATTCGCGCAGAGCGGCTACGTGCGGTTGATGGGCGGTTCGATCGCCATCCACTATGGAACGAATCCATGATGCACGGGGCTCTTGAGAGCGAATCGAACCTCTACGCGCTCGTGGAAGCATTCTTCGCGTCGTCGTTTTCGACCGACAACGCGATCATTACCGAAGCGGTAAAACGCATGCTGGCGGCCGGGGGAAAGCGCTTGCGCCCCCGCGTGACGCTGCTCTCCGCGCAAGCCTGCGGTGGGGATGCAGCGGAGCATCTGCACTTGGCTGCATACATGGAATTGATCCACGTTGCGACGCTGATCCACGACGACGTCGTCGACAATGCGAAGACGCGACGCGGCGTAAACGCAACCGCCATCGATTACGGCAATCGCGTCAGCGTGCTCGCGGGCGATTACCTCTTTGCGTGGATATTCAAGAACGTCACGGCAAACTACCCGCATCCGGTGCCGAACATACTCTCGTCGACGCTGGCCGATATTTGCGACGGCGAGGTGCTGCAGCTTCGCGCGCTCGGCAACTTCGATCTCGGCCTGAACGGCTACGTGGAGGTCGCGCGCAAGAAAACGGCATCGCTGTTCGCGGCTTCGGCGCAATGCGGGGCGATCATGGGCGGCGGTTCGAGCGAGGAGATCGCCGCGCTGCACGCCTTCGGCGAGCTCTACGGGATCGCGTTCCAGATGAACGACGACTTGCTCGATATGACCGCGGACGAGCTGACGGTCGGCAAGCCGGTCGGCAACGACCTTACCGAGCGTAAGATGACGATTCCCTTGATTTTGGCGCTGGGGCGCGGCGATCGCAACTTTCGTTCGACGATCGAGCGTTTCTATGCCGGGAGCGAGAACGGCGCGATGATCGGTAGCATGATTCGCGCTATCGACGGCCAGGGTGGCCTCGAAGCTACCCGCGAACGGATCGGCGAGTATGTAGTGCGCGCTAAGGCGGCGCTGCAGCCTCTTCGGGAAGGCGTGTCGAAAGAGAGCTTGGCGAACCTTGCCGATGCCCTGCTCGTTTGAGTAGGGAGAGGAGATAACCACCTATGTCCATCCACCCACTCTTTGCCATCATCGATGCGCCGATCATTATCGGTATCTTGGTGGTGGGCGCCGTGCTCTTCGGAGCCGACAAGCTTCCGAAGCTGGCGCGCAGCGCCGGGCAGGCGAAGAAAGAATTCATGATGGGGCAGATCGAGGCCGATGAAGCGACCGCGAAGGCCCGCGAAGAAGCCCGTTCCCGTATGGCGGCCCAGACCGCCGCGGCGGATCCGATGAGCAACGTCGAGGCCGGAAGCATGTCCGGCGAAGCGGTCCCGCAGCCGACCGCCGGCAAGGGCACGCCGAGCGCCTAATTGCAGGATACCGTCACCGAGCCGCACGCTTGGGATCAGAAGGAGATGTCGTTTACGGAGCACCTCGGGGAGCTCCGTAACCGTCTATTGATCGCGATCGGAACCGTCGGCGTCATCGCGCTCGTGCTCTTCTATCCCTCGCAATTCATCATCAAATGGATGGTGAACGCGTATTTTCACGGCATCACGCTCCACGCGTTCGGCCCGGCCGACGTCATCTTCATCGAGATCAAATTTTCGGTGATCGGCGGCATCATCGTCGGCCTTCCGATGCTCTTATACCAGCTCTGGATGTTCGTGGTGCCGGCCGTGCACCCGCGCACCCGGCGGATGGTCTACGCGTTTATCGCGCCTTCGTTTTTTCTGGCGGCGCTGGGCTTAGCCTTCGCGCATTTCATCGTCATTCCACGCGTGATCGCGGCGCTGGTGAGCATTACGGATGCGATCGCGACGCCGACCTTCGGAGTTAGCGAAACGCTCAATTTCTTGCTGATTCTGCTCGCGCTCTTCGCACTGATCTTTCAACTGCCGATCGTCTTGATCGGTCTCGCGCGGCTGGGGATCGTGAGCGCGGCCTTTCTGAGCAAATACCGACGCCACGCACTTTTCGCAATGGTCATCGCCGCCGGAATCGCCGCGCCCGATGGCAACCCGCTAACCATGGCCTTGCTTGCTTTCCCCATGTACGTTCTGTACGAAGTTTCCATTTGGATTATCATCGTGCTTGAGAAGTCGTGGCGACGCGCTGAAGCTTCCGCCTAGCCTGGAGATGTCGTGATCGCAACTCGCTCATCGCTCGATGCCGCCTACGATAACGTCGTACGCACCTTCGGTAACGTCTTATTCGCCGTCTTGCTGTTCTTGGTGTGGGGCGTCTTTACGATCATCGGCGTCGTGGTCGACCAAGGCAAAGACGCGAGCACCTATTTCAGCGCGTATCCCGCCCCGATCGCTCGAGCCCTGATCCGCCTGGGCTTCGATAATATCTATCACTCGCCGTGGTACGTCGGCATCATCGGATTGATCTTGCTCTCGCTTGCCGTTTGCACGTTCAAGCGAGTGATCCCGGCCCGGCTTCCACCCCTACGGCCGGTGAAAATCGACAAGATCCCGCTCAACGCTTCGGTGAGCGTGCGCGGCGACGAAGCCGGCGTCCGCGCGAAGGTCGAGGCGTTTTTTCGTAACCGTGGTTGGCATATTCGCAATCGCGAATTCGACGGCGTCGAGTGGGGCTTTGCGGATAAGCACAATTGGGCGCGCCGCGGAGTGTTGATCGCGCATCTCGGATTCGTGATCATCGCGGCCGGTACGACGATCTACTGGGCCAAGGGCTTCTCCGGCGATGCGGCCATACTCACCGGCCAAACCGCGGAAATTCCGCAGACTCACGCGATCTTCCACCTCAACAGCTTCCGCTACACGATCGCTCCGATCGCCACCAAGAGCGGAATGGTCTATCAACCGATCGACTACGTCTCGCACGTCACGGTCACCGGCAAGAACGGCGTGCCGAAGAACTACACGGTCCGCGTCAACCACCCCATCAACGTCGATGGGACCCTGTACTACCAGTCGAGCTACGGTTTCGGAATGCGCTTCTTGGTGACGCACGACGGCAAGCGCGTCGCATCGCTCTCGGATCGCACGTTAAAAGAAGGCGACACGATCGATATCCCCGGGACGCAGAGCACGATCGAATACACGCGCTTCGTCCCGACCGTCGATCGCGTAAGCGGGCAACCCTCCGCGGACCCGCGCGTCAACGACCCGGCAACCGTACTCAACCTTTTCGTGGGCGGCTCGTCGGCGGGCGCCGCGCTGGTCCCATTGCATAGCGCTATCGATCTAGGACGCGGCTGGCAGATTACCCCGAACCGTTACGTCCTGTACAGCGGTTTTCAGTATCGCTACGATCCCGGCATCCCCTTGGTCGGCATCGGCGCGTTGGTGCTCGTCGCCGGCCTGATTATCTCGTTCTACTTCCTGCCCGCGCGCCTGTACGTTCGCGTCGAAGCGGAAGCTCATTCACAAACCTGTACGGTCGGCCTAGCCGCTACAACCGTAAAGGGCTACGATATCTTTGAAACCCAATTCCGCGAATTGATCGCGGAATTCACGAGTTCGATGGAGCCGCCCGGCCCCAGCGCTCACTTCTCTCCCGCGGAGGCGTATTAATACGATGGGCTCACATATTTCGGTCGACGAACTGATGATGATCGTGGCACTGGCGTGCTACACGCTCGGCGCGCTGGCGCTCTTGATGTTCTTCTTTACGCGCGAGGACTGGCTGCGCAATTTGGGCGCTCCGCTCGCGATCGCCGGCTGCGTTACCCAGTTCGCGCAGTTGGTCGTGCGCTACGAATTGACGCATATTTGGCCGCTGCTGAATCTGTACGGTTCGCTCTCGCTCTTTTCGGCGATGTCGGTCGCCATTTTCATCGGCTTCGCGATTCGTTACAAACTCTGGTTCGCGGGCGGATTCGTGCTGGCGATGGCCGCGATTTTTCTCGCGTACGGCGTCACCTGGAACGAAGGCACGATGCCGGCCGTACCGTCGCTGCAGTCGTACTGGGCCAAGGTCCACGTCCCGATCGTCGTTTCGTCGTATGCGGCGTTTCTGGTCGCGTTCGTCTTCTCGTGCATCTATCTCGTGAAATACTACGCGGAGCGCCACTACAGCTCGCGCCCGGCCGGGCCTCTCGTCGCCGCCGGCGACGCCGGTACGCCGGCGAACTTCGCCGGTGCTCATGCGAACATTTCGTACTCCGGAACCGAGCAGGCCAAGATCACGCGCGACACGCCGGCAATTGCCGCCGCGGCCGCCATGGGCAACCCCACCGCGACCTGGCTCACCTCGTTGCCGACGCTCGCGCAACTCGACATCGTCGTCTATCGCGCCGTCGCCATCGGATTGCCGCTGATCTCGATCGGCATCATCACCGGGGCGGCCTGGGCGAAGGAAGCGTGGGGCGCCTACTGGCAGTGGGACCCCAAAGAGACCGCGGCATTAGCGACTTGGATCGTCTATCTCGCGTACATGCATCTGCACACTCGCAACAATTGGCGCGGGCTGCGGACAAACTGGGTCAGCATCCTCGGGTTCGCGACCGCGATCTTCTGTTATTTGGGCGTCAATATCTGGATCAGCGGCCTCCACAGCTACAAGATGTAGGGCTCCGAAGCGACATCCGTCTGCTCGCTCCGAGTTAGGTCCTCGCCCCTAGGAAGAGGGCGGGCTTACAATCCATTGGAAACAAGGATCCGATTCATCTTTCCGGAGAGAGTGAGCTTTGTCTAAGCATTCTGCGGATGCCTCAGAGGGCGTCCAGCGTTCGGTCCACAGCGCCTACGACGACCCCGGCACGCCCGAGGAGATGACGCGGCGCACGTTTATGGCTAACGCCACACTCGTGATCGGCGGCGTCATCGGCCTGGGCCTCGCGATCCCGATCGTCGGGTCGCTGCTCCCATCGAGCAAAACGACTAAGGGCAACTGGTCCCCGCTTACGGCCGACGAGCTTAAGCAGCTCCAGGCCGCAACGGCGAAACCGGTCAAGCTGACCTTTCAGCTCAAGGCGAAGGATTCGTACCTTCCCGAGCAGTCGTCCGAGGAGTACGTTTGGGGCATCAAGGTCGATCCGGCCAAGTTTGAGGCCAAGCGCCCCAACCTCTTCAAGAAGGGCAGCACGGCCGCGGTGGACGGCTACGACGCGGTAAATCTGGACTTCGTCATCTTCAGCCCGATCTGTCCGCATCTCGGCTGCCGCTTCGCCTGGAACGACGGCGCGGATAAGTTCGAATGCCCGTGCCACGGATCGCAATTTGCCCTCGATGGCGAACACCTCGCCGGGCCGGCACCACGCGGTCTCGATCCGCTCCCGCTGCGCGAGCAGAGCGGCGCCGCCGAGATCATGTGGATTCGCTATAAATCGACGGTGCCCGACCGCATCGTCATCTCGTACACATCGTAAGGAAGGATCATCGCATCGATGCTCAACTGGATTGAGTCGCGCACCGGCTTCGTCTCGATGGCGAAGGATTTCTTGGTGGAAGACATTCCCGGTGGCGCGAGTTACTGGTACGTTTTCGGCAGCGCGACGATGTTCGCGATGATCATGCAGATCGTCACCGGCATTTTTCTCACGTTCTTCTACGCGCCATCGGCGGCGACCGCATGGGAATCCACCCGCGCGATCTATCTGAACCCGTTCGAACACATGATCCTGTCCATCCACTATTGGGGTTCGTCGGCGATGATCGCGCTGGTCTTCTTGCACTTGCTGCAAGTCTTGATCTGGGGCGCCTATAAGTCGCCGCGCGAACTGCAGTGGGTCGTCGGGCTGCTGCTGCTGCTCGTAACCCTGGTACTCGGCTTGACCGGCTACTTGTTGCCGTGGGATATGGACGCCTACTTCGCCTCGCAGGTCTCGCTCAACATCGCCGGGTTGCCGCCGGGCGGCGCGATCTTGCAGAGCATCGCTCAAGGCGGCAACGTCATGGGCACCAACACGATCAACCGTTTCTTCGGCCTACACGTGTGGTTGATGCCCGCGGCATTGGTCGCATTGGTCGGCGCGCACTTGGCAATCTTCCGTCACAACGGTCCCGCCGGCCCGGTTGCGCAGGATCCGCGCAAGCTCAAACCGGGACGTTTCTGGCCCGACCAGATGTTCATGGATGCGTTCGCATCGCTGATCGTCTTCGGGATCGTGATCTTCCTCGCGTTCGTGCTTCCGCCGTTCCTCGACGCGAAGGCCGACCCCACCAACTCCGCGTTCACGCCCTATCCGGCGTGGTACTTCCTCTCGCTCTTCGGGCTGCTCAATTTCGTCCCGATCTTCCTAGGCAACGCGCCGTGGGTTGAAATGTTCGCGGCGATCATCATTCCGACGATCTTCGTCGTCGTGGTGTTCTTACTGCCGTGGCTCGATCGCAGCACGACGCGCTCGTACGGTTCGCGCGCCCCGATCCTTTGGGGCACGTTTATCTCGATCGCGGCGATCGTCGCGCTCTCCATTTACGGGCAAAACTCGATCGTGGCAAAAGAGGCGCAGCAACCGCCGTCGCTCAGCCAAGCGCAGATTCTCGCGGCGCCCGCGGAGGCCGCAACCACCGGTACGGGTACCGGCGGCGGCGCCGCGGCGCCCGCAACGGTAGCAGCCGCGCCGGCCGACGCGAACGGCTCGAAGGTCTATGCAACGAACTGCTCCGGTTGCCACGCCGCAACCGGCCTGGGCCAACCCGGTGCCATTCCGCCGCTCGCCAACAATCCGGTCGTCACCGGCGATCCGCACAAGGTCATCGGGATCTTGCTCGACGGACTGCACGGATCGATCCAAGTCGAAGGCACCGCCTACAACGGGCAAATGCCCGCCTGGAAGGGGCAGCTCTCGAATAAGGACATCGCCGACGTGATCACCTACATCCGCGGTTCGCTCGGCACGAACAAAGCCTCTCCCGTCAAAGAAGCGGACGTCGCCAGCTACAAGTAGCGACGCTTCGTAACATAAAAGCGAGGGTTGCGCCAAACGCGCTGCCCTCGTTTTTGTTATAGCGCGATCGGGAACGCCGCGACGACTCGCGTGCCGTGAGGTTCCATGCTCTCGATCGAAATCGTGCCGTGCGCGCGTTCGATGCCGCGGCGGGCGATCGTCATGCCGAGGCCGGTACCTTCCAGACCCTCCGAAGATTCTCCACGATAGAAGCGATCGAAGATTCGCTCGCGTTCGCCGGGCGGAATGCCCGGGCCGCGGTCCTGGATAACGATGGCGATATCGCCGCCCGTTCGTCGCAGGATCACATCGATCGGCGCACCGGCGCCATACTTGACCGCGTTGTCGAGAATGTTGTAGAGGGCTTCGTAGAGCTCGTCCGCATTCGCGGAGATCGCCGCATCGTCTTCAATCGCGACGTGCACGTCGGGAGGGTCGAGGCGAAACGCAAACTCGTCGCGCAGCGATTCGACCATGCTCGACATCAGGACGCGTTCGTCGCGCGGTTCCTCTTCGCGGTCCATTCGCGCGAGCGTCAAGAGTTGATCGATCAACCGGCGCATGCGCTGGCCTTCGATATGCATCACGTCGAACACGTGCATCATCTTCGGGTCGGCGTTGCCGGAGCGCGCGCCCAAGATATCGACATAGCCGAGGATGACGGTGAGCGGCGTTCGCAGCTGATGCCCGGCATCCGCCACGAACTGGCGCATCATCGCCTCCGAACGCTTTCGCTCTTCCATCGAAACCGCGATCGAATCGGCCGCATGGTTGAAGAGCGTAACCAAATGCCCCAGTTCGCTGCGGTCGTCGGTACGAATCGGCGCAACGGTAAACTCACCGCCCGCCAAACGGTCCAGCGCGTTCGCCATTTCGACCAGCGGTGCGACGGCTTTGGCGGAGACGTACCGAGCGATGATCCAGGCCACGCACGTAGCGGCCAGGACGACGAGCGCCGCGACCAGCGCGTACCATTTGAGAATGTTTGCGAGCCACGCGACCCTGGGCAGCACGACGATGCGCCAGCCCTTGCGCTCTACCACCACAGGGTGCACGCCGAACGGCGCGAGAACGAACCCGGCAGCGAAGCCCGCTTGTTGCGGACGCGATGCGCCCGGCCCTCCGCGATCGAACGACGGCATCGTTTGCGTCGAGAGCACCGCCCCGTCGCGACGAAACACGATCACGATGAGGTCGGCCGCGCCCGCATAATGCTCGCGCACTTGATCCGGGCGGCGCGCCACGTCTTGGGCGGCTAAGCGCAGGCGCTCTTGGATACCGCGTCCCGCTTCGTGCAAGAGGATCGAGACGCCGCCGACCGCGATCGCGATAACCAACGCGATGACCGGCAGCGCGTACCACCAGGTTAATCGGTTGCGAAGCTGGCGGAATTTCATCCGTCGCGCAGCGAGTAACCGACACCTCGCAGCGTACGGATCAGCGGGTTGGACGTTCCGCTATCGATTTTGGCGCGCAGATACGAAACGTACGTTTCGATGACCCCGGTACCGACGCTGCTATCGGAGCCCCAGACGTGTTCGATCAGTTCGTCGCGCGAAAAAACGCGCCGGGGAAACCGCATCAGCCGTTGCAGTAAATCGAATTCGCGTCGTGTGAGATGAATCGCGCGCGAACCGCGGGTAACGCTGTGCGTCTCCAAATCCATCGTGAGGTCCGCGTATCGCAACAGCGTCGTCGCCGCCAACTTTGGACGGCGCAACGCTTTGGCGATCCGCGCCTCGAGTTCGCGTGGGTCGAACGGCTTGCTGACGTAGTCGTCGGCGCCGCGCACTAAGCCCGCGACGCGATCCTGGACGTCGCCGCGAGCGCTCAGAACGATCACCGGCGCGTCGGTGAGTTGGCGCAGTTTCGGCAAGAGTTCGAAGCCGTCGAGCCTCGGCATCATGATATCCAGCAGAATTACGTCCGGCGTCCAGGTCTCTAAAACCCGCAGCGCTTCGAAGCCGTCGGGAACGCCGCGGATCTCGTAGCCGGAATCCTCCAATATAAAAGCGACCAGCTCGCGAATATGCAGTTCGTCGTCGACGACGAGCACTTTAGGGTGTGCGGGCACGCGCCAACCATAAGAGAGCGGGCTTAGACGCCCCTGGGATTTCCACAGCGTGGTCCATCGATCAGGAAAAGGGCGGCGCTGCCGGACTGCGCGACGATGCGGCGGTCCCGGCCGTAGGTCGGGTCGTAGGCCGGGCGCGCTTTAGGCGCGACCAGCCAGACGCGCGGCGCGGCGCACACGACCGCGCGGGGGCTCGCGGCATCATCGTTGGGCGCGATGCCGGCGGGCGCCAAAATCCGCACGCCGGGCTGCGTGTAAAACACCAGCGAATTGGCGCCGCGATAGCTCTGGATCGCCACGACGTCGCCGGGTTGCCGATCGCGTTCGATGATGGCTGCCAATTGCGGCACCGGTTTGAACCGATCGGATTTCGGAAGCGCGAAGAGCGCAAGCACGTCCATCGCCACCAGCGTCGCCGCGACGAGCGCGTACGGTGCGATGCCCATCGTGGCCCGGCGCGCGAACAGCACCGCGCTCAGCGCGGAGCCGACGAAGATCGCCGCGCCCATGCTCGCGAGATCGGGAACCAAACTATAGGCATCCGGCGGAAAACGGTTGTCTCGCGAGAACGCCCAGAGCGCAAACGCGATCATACCGATGAAGATCGGCACGGTCGCAGCCGAGACGATCGCGGCGCGAGAGACGCCGCGCCGCACCATCGCATCGAAGTACAGCGCCGTCACCAACGCCAGCGCCGGAAATTCGAGCGCCACGTAATTCGGCAATTTGGTCCGCGCGAAGCTGAAAAACACCAACGGGACGACGATCCAGGTGATGCCCAGTCGCCACAGCCGCGCCACGCTCGGATCGCCGGCCGAAGTCGCGCGGAGCTGTTGCACGCCGTAGACCAGCGCCATCGGCAGAAACGCGATCCACGGAAAAAATCCCAGGATCATCACCGGGAGGTAGTACCAGATCGGCCCGGCCTGATTTTCGATGACGCCGGTATAGCGCCCGAACGTGTAGTGCACGACCAGATCGATCAGCGCGCCGATACCGGAATGGATCGCGATGGCGACGAGCCACGGTGCGGAGATTGCGACGCACGCGCCGATGCCCAGCACCCACGCGCGCAGCGAGGGTAACCTCGTGCGCTCGGCTCGAACGTTCCAAACCACAAACGGAGCCATCACCATCAGCGCGACGACCGGCGCGACCAGCCCTTTTGCCAGGAAGCCGAAGCCGGCAGCGATCCATCCGTAGACGAAGTACCGGTCTTCACCCGCTTCGATGCTGCGAAACCACCAAAAAATCGTGAGCGCGACGCTCAGATCGAGCAGGGCGTCCATGATCGCCAGGCGCCCGATGACGGCTTGCATGAGGCAACTCGACAGGATCACGCTGGCATAGATGCCGACGCGCGTCCCAACCTGGCGCGAGACGGCATAGCCGGTCATGGCGCCCATGCAAATCGTCGCCAGCGCGGCGGGCAAGCGTAGCGCAAACGACGTTACCCCCAGAAGCTTCATGCATAGGGCGGCAATCCAGAAATAGAGCGGGGGCTGTACGAACCAGGCCGCGCCGTTGAGGTGCATGACGATCCAGCTATGGTAAACCAGCACCTCGCGCGCCACTTCGCCATAGGCCGTCTCGCTATTATCCCAGAGCGTGCCTGCGCCAAGGCCGGGTAGCGTGATCAACGCCGCCACCAGAGCACCGACAAAAGCCGCACGGGCGGGGCGTTCGATCGTTCTTCCCACGTGTGCGTGCAGTTTTTGGCGCGCCGGTGCGGAAGTCATGCGTCCTGCCCATGCTCCCTATTGCCTTACGGCCCGACGGGCGCCACGCCCTCATCATCGGCGGTGGTAACGTCGCCCTACGAAAAGCCGAGGCGCTCATCGCCTCCGGCTTCCAGACGCGCATCATCGCTCCGCAGATCGATGCCCGGCTGCGCGCGTTGGCGACCGAGACCGGCGGCTCGTGCGAGGAGCGCGCCTACGCACCCGGCGATACGGCGGGCGCGCGCCTGGTGATAGCGGCAACCGATAGCGAAGCCGTCAACGCCGCGGTCGTGAGCGACGCGCGTGCGCAGGGCATTCTCGCGTGCGACGCCATCGCGCCCGAACGAGCGGATTTTACGATGCTTGCCACCGTGCGCGTCGGCGATCTCACCTTTTCGATCGATTCGGGCGGCAGCACCCCGGCGTTCTCCAAGCGCATCGCGCGCGAGATCGAAGCGCATTTCGGGCCGGAGTACGCGGCCGCCGCGCGGACTCTCGCGCGGGTACGAGCGTACGTTAAGGCCGTCGCTCCCGACCCATCGGAACGAGCCGCCGTGTTGCGCGCGTTTGCGGAGCGCCCCATCGAGGAACTCGCGCGCATGAACCCCATCCTCGCCGAGCACGAAGTGGAGCACGCGATCGAACATCTGCGCAGCGACGCCCCGCCGACGCGTACGTCGAGCATCGTCTGCGCGACGCGCGCCAGCGCGCTGGCGATGACGCAGACCAAATGGGTTGCGGCACGCTTGGCCGAGCGCGGCATCGCGACCTCGATTCTCTCGATCAGCACGGTCGGCGACCGCGTTCAAGACCGGCCCCTGGCGGAGATCGGCAGCGTCAACGTCTTCGTCAAGGAATTAGAGCACGCGCTGCGCGACCGGCGCGCCGATTACGCGGTGCATTCGTGCAAGGATCTTCCAAGCGAGCTTCAACCCGATCTGCAACTCGCGGCGTTCTCGCAACGCGAGGATGCGCGCGACGCATTCTGTAGCGAACGGTACGCCAGCTTCGAAGCGTTACCGAGCGGCGCGATCGTCGGCACCTCCAGCCCGCGCCGGCGCTGGCAGCTGGCCGCGCTGCGCCCGGATCTCGAGTTTCGCGATATTCGCGGCAACGTGGATACCCGTCTGCGCAAACTGCGGGACGGCGAATACGATGCGATCGTACTCGCGATGGCGGGCCTGAATCGTTTGCGTCTACGGGCCACCCACACGGTGCCGTTCGACCCCCGCAGCGTCGTGCCCGCGGTGGCGCAAGGCGCGTTGGCCGTCGAGGTGCGCTCCGGCGAAGAGGCGCTGACGGCGCACATCCGCGATGCGATCAACGACGAAGCCACCGAGCTTTGCGTCCGTTGCGAACGTGCCGCCTTACGCGAATTGCGGGCCGGTTGCGATGCGCCGGTCGGCGTGCACGCGCGATTAAACGATTCGACGCTCCACGTCGACGGTGTCTATGCGGTGCCGAACGGCCCGGTCTACCGTCACGCGCTCGAACGCACCGTACGCTCGCTCGATGAAGCCGAGGCGATCGGCGCCGAAATGGGGCGGCATTTGCTCGCTATGCTGGAAGCCGGATCGGCCGCGCCGGCCACGCTCCACGGAAGGCTCGTATTCTTGCCGCGCACGCAAGATCGCCCCAGCCGCATCGCCGCCGCACTGCGCGAACGGGGTGCCACCGTGATCGAGATCACCGCAGCCTCATCAATCGAGCACGAAAACATGCCCGATCTGCTGGCGTTCCCGTCGAGCGGATCGGTCGCGGCGGCGGAGCCGTATCTCGCCGAACTTCGCAACCGTACGCAGCGCCCGCGCGTTGCTGCGATGGGGCCGCAATCGGCGAGCGCCGCGAGCGCCGCGGGATTCACCCCGGACGCCATCTGCGAAGAAGCATCGATCGATGCCTTCGTCACCCTGATTTCGGAGCAACTCCACCAACGATGATGCCGATTCGCCCACGCCGTCTGCGCCGCACTCCCGCTTTGCGTTCGCTCGTCCGCGAACACCACGTACGCGTCGATCGCCTCGTGCAACCGCTCTTCATCGTCGAGCGCCCAAGCGATGCGGGGCCGCTTCAATCGATGCCCGGAATCAGCCGCTTCACCGTGGACGGTGCGGTCGCCGAAGCGCGCGAACTCGCGGCGCTGGGCGTCAATAGCGTCCTGCTCTTCGGCATTCCCGAACACAAAGATGCGGTTGCGTCCGGTAACGTCGACCCGAACGGCATCGTCCAGCGAGCGGTGCGCGCGATCAAAGCGGCATTGCCCGATATGCTCGTAATCGCCGACCTCTGCAATTGCGAATACACCGACCACGGGCACTGCGGCATCATCGACGCCGCGGGCAACGTCGACAACGATGCGACGGTCGAGCTGCTCGCACGCGCCGCCGTCACGTACGCGCAGGCGGGCGTCGATATCATCGCGCCGTCCGACATGATGGACGGCCGCGTCGAAGCGATTCGCCACGCCCTCGACGCGCACGGCTTTACCGATATCACGATCATGGCGTACAGCGCGAAGTACGCCTCGGCATTCTACGGGCCGTTTCGCGAAGCCGCCGATTCGACGCCGCAATTCGGCGACCGGCGTACCTATCAGATGGACCCGCCCAACGCACGCGAAGCGATGCGCGAAATCGCGCTCGATATCGACGAAGGCGCGGATATCGTCATGGTCAAGCCGGGATTGCCGTATTTGGACATCGTGCGCGAGGCGCGCGACACGTTCGACGTACCGATCGCGGTGTACAACGTGAGCGGCGAATACGCGATGCTGCAGGGGGCGATCGCCAACGGTTGGATCGAAGGGGACCGCGCGATCGACGAATTGCTCGCGTGCTTCGTACGCGCGGGAGCGGATATCGTCATTACCTATTTCGCCAAAGAGTACGCCCGCAGGCACGGGCACGCGTGATATCCCCAACCGAAGCCGCAGCGGATGCGGCAATCGTCATCCTCGCCGGTGGTAAGGCGAGCCGATTGCCCGGTAAACTCGAACGCGAGATCGGCGGAGAGCCCTTACTCGTGCGCGTTTTCGAACGGCTCGGCGGCCGCTGGCCGATCGCGATTGCGGCGCGCGGAGGGTTCTCACCGGAACTCGACGAGCGCCTCGCATGCCCGGTCTTGATCGATCGCTGGCCCGATGCGGGCCCGCTAGGCGCGCTGGTGAGTGCGGCCGGAGCGCTACGAGCGCGACGCATCTTCGCCGTGGCCGGCGATCTCCCGCTCATCGAGCGGACGGCGCTCGAGCGTCTCGAGGCTGCCTGGATGCCGGAGGACGAAGCGGTGGTCTATCGCCACGACGGGCGCCTCGAGCCGCTGGCGGCGCTCTACGATCGCGCGGCGCTGGTGCGCGAAGGGTTCGCCCTGCTGCGCGAAGGCACGGGTGCGATGCACGCGCTGCTCGAACGGCTGCGTTCGCGCGCGATTTCGGGCGACGATCGCTGGTTTCTCAACGTGAACACTCCCGAGGATTTGATGCGCGCGTGCGCCGCCCCGCCGAAAGGAACACCGTGAAGTTCGAGCGTTCGATCTCTGCCTACGCGCGCGCTAAAAACTCGATCGCCGGCGGGGTCAATTCGTCGGTGCGCGCCTTCAAAGCCGTCGGTGGAACGCCGGTCTTCATGAAGAGCGGAAGCGGCGCGACGATCTTCGATATCGACGGCCACGAATTCATCGATTACGTGCTCTCGTGGGGACCGCTCATTCTCGGGCACGCGCACCCCGCCGTCGTCAAAGCGGTACAGAGCGCCGCCGCGCGCGGCAGCTCGTTCGGAACGCCGACCGAAGCGGAGAGCGAACTCGCCGAACTCGTGTGCGCGATGGTGCCGGGCGTCGAGCGCGTACGCTTCACTTCGAGCGGTACCGAAGCGACGATGAACGCGGTGCGCCTTGCACGCGGATACACGCATCGCGAGAAGATCGTAAAATTCGCCGGCTGCTACCACGGCGCCGCCGATCCGTTTCTCATTGCGGCGGGCTCGAGCGCGCTCACCCTCGGCGTCCCGAACTCTCCGGGAATCACGCGGGCGACGGCGGCCGATACGATCGTGCTGCCGTACAACGACGCCGATGCCCTTGCGGTCGCCTTCAACGCGCACCCGGACGAGATCGCCTGCGTCATCGTCGAGCCCTACGTCGGCAACATGGGCCTCGTGCTGCCCAAGCCCGGCTACCTGCAACGGCTCCGCGAGCTCTGTACCGCAAACGGCGCCCTGCTGATCTTCGACGAGGTGATGACCGGCTTTCGTGTCGCTCGCGGCGGCGTCCAAGAACGCGAGGGCATCATGCCCGACCTGACGACCTTGGGCAAGGTGATCGGCGGCGGGCTCCCGGTTGGAGCCTTTGGGGGAAGGGCTACGATCATGGAGCAGCTCACGCCCCAGGGGCCGATTTTCCATGCCGGCACGCTCTCGGGCAACCCCCTGGCGATGGCCGCCGGGATCGCGACCCTGCGCATCATCCGAGACGACGCCACGCTATACGATCGGCTCGAGGTCCTCAGCAAGCTGATGGCCGACGGCTTAGCCGAAATCTTTACCAAGCACGGCGTTCCCCACGCGGTCGCCTACGCGGGCTCGATGTTCGGCCTGTTCTTCGCCGAACCGCCCATCACGGATTTAGAGAGCGCCATGAAGTCGGATACGGCACTCTACGCGAAGTATTTTCACGCTATGCTCGATCGCGGCATCTATCTCGCCCCTTCGCAGTTCGAAGCCGGCTTCGTTTCCAGCGCGCACACCACGCGCGATATCGAACTCACCCTGGCCGCGGCCGACGCCAGCCTCACGGAGATCCTCGAGCGCCCGTGAGCCAGGCCTGCTATCAATCCACTTGCCGCCCGCGCCGCGGCGCCGTAGGATCGGGATATGTCCGGTTCGTTAGCGGGCTCGCTGGTGCATCAATCGTGAGGATGGCCTAGGTGCCGATCGTTTGCTTGGGGCTCTCCCACAACACCGCTCCCGTGGAAGTCCGCGAGCGCCACGCATTTCCCGCCTCCCGTATGGCCGAAGCGCTGACGGCCCTGCGCGACTACGGCGCCGTCAAAGAAGCCGCAATGTTGCAAACCTGCGGCCGGCTCGAAATTTATGCCGAGCTGGACGATTACGAAGCCGGCGTCGTGCAGCTCAAATCGTTCCTGGGCAATTTCGGCCATGGCTCGGCGCGCACCCGATACGACCTGGATTCGTATATGTACACGCTGCTCGGGCGCCAGGCGGTCGAGCACCTGTTCCGCGTCGCGACCGGCTTGGATTCGATGCTGATCGGCGAAGCCGAGATCTTGGGCCAAGTCAAGGACGCGTACATCGCGGCGCACCAAGCCAAGGCGCTGGGCAAGAGCTTGCACCGGCTCTTTCGCGAAGCCCTCAATGCCGGAAAGACCGCCCGTTCGCAGACGCACATCGGCGATGAATCCGTCTCCATCGCGACCGCCGCGATCGAAGCCGCGAAGGCTCGGCTGGGATCGCTCGATAGCCGTTCGGTCGTCGTCATCGGCGCGGGAAAGATGGGCCGCACCGCGGTCAAACGCCTACGGCAAGAAGGCGCGACGCACCTCATCGTCACCAATCGCACGATGTCGCGCGCGCAGGATTTGATCGCCGAGGTTGGATTCGGCGAAGCCGTCGAGATGCCGGGGCTGGTGGAAGCGCTCTCCTCCGCCGACATCGTCGTCACGTCCACCGGCGCATCGCACTTCGTGCTCACGCGCGAGAACATCACGGCAGCGATGGCGGCACGCCCGGAGCGACCGCTCTTTATCATCGACATCGCGGTACCGCGCGATGCCGAACCCAGCGTCGTTGAGATTCCCAACGTGACGATGGTCGATATCGACGGGCTCAAATCCGTTGTCGACCGAAACTTGGACACGCGGCGCGAATCGATTCCGGATGTTGAGGAGATCATCGAATCCTACATCGAGCGGTTCGACGAATGGTACCGCGCACGCGTGGCGGTACCGATCATCTCCTCGCTGACCCGCAAAGCCGAGGCGATCCGCGAATCCGAGGTCGCGCGGCTGTTCGCTCGCTGCCCCGAATTGACCGAACGCGAGAAGATGCTGGTCGCAGGCATGTCGATGACGATCGTTTCGAAGTTGCTCCACTCGGCCGTTACCCGCATTCGCGCGACCGCATCGCGCAATCACTCCGAGGCGATTTCGCACGCACGCGTGCTCGACGAACTCTTCGAACTCGATCTCGCCGATCACATCGCCCACCTGCTGCCGGCCTCGGCCGCAATCGACACGGATGAGTAGCCATCCAGGCAAGGTCTACCTCGTAGGCGCAGGCCCGGGCGATCCGGGCCTGCTGACGTTACGCGCCGCCGAAGCGCTGCGAAACGCGGACGTGTTGCTGTACGACGCGCTCGCCAGCGACCCGACCGTCGCGATGGTTCCACCGGATTGCGAATGCATTTTTGTCGGCAAACGCGGCGGCAACCACGCGCTTCCGCAGGATGAGATCGAGGCGCTGATCGTACGCAAAGCACGCGAGGGCAAACGCGTCGTGCGCCTGAAGGGCGGCGATCCGTTCGTCTTCGGCCGCGGAGCCGAAGAGGCGCAAGAACTTCGCGCGGCGGGGATTCCGTTCGAAATCGTTCCCGGCATCAGTTCGTCGATCGCGGCGCCCGCCTACGCCGGAATTCCGGTGACGCATCGCGACCACAACACCGCGTTTACGGTAGCGACCGGGCACGAAGACCCGACCAAGCCCGAGTCGACGCTGGACTGGGCGAAACTGGCCGACCCGCATCGCACGCTCGTGCTCCTCATGGCGATGGGCAACCTCGCAGCCATCGCGGACAAACTCGTCACGCACGGCCTCGCGCCATCCACGCCCGCCGCCGTGATTCAGGACGGCACGCGCCCGACGCAGCGCACCATCGTCGCGACGCTCGCGACGATCGCGGGCGAGGCACAACGCGCGGGGCTCGGCGCTCCGGCCATCGTCATCATCGGCGACGTCGTCACGGTGCGCGAAGACGTTGCGTGGTTCGACAGCGGCGTGCTCTTTGGGAAGCGCGTCCTGGTGACGCGGCCGGCCGCCCAAGCGGAATCTTTCGCGCGCGCGCTCTACGCGCGCGGTATCGAACCGATCCTCGCTCCCGCCATCGAGATCGGGCCGCCCGACGACGTCCATGCGGCGCACCGGCTCGTCGATGAGATCGCGAACTACGCATGGATCGTCTTCACCTCGCAGAACGGCGTCGATGCATTTTTCGACCGCGTGCGATCGCTGGCCGCGGATGCGCGCCTGCTGGGCGGCGTAAAGATCGCCGCAATCGGCAGTAAAACCGCGCAGCGTTTGGAGCGCTACGGCGTGCGACCGGATCTGGTTCCGGCCGCGTTCGTCGGCGAAGAGATCGCTCGCGCGCTGATCGAAGCGACGCGCGAGGGCGATCGGATCGCGATCTATCGCGCGCAAGATGCGCGCGACGTGTTGCCGCAGATGCTCCGCGACGCGGATCGCGACGTAACGGTTGCCGCAGCATATAAGACGACGTTCTCCCACGACGACGCGTTCGCCGGCAACGTGGAACGCGCCGACATTCTCACCTTTACCAGCGCGAGCACGGTCGATGCTTTCGCGGCGTCCTTAGGCGGCGAAGCCGCGGCGCGCGATGCGGCGCGCGGTAAGGTGGTGGCCTGTATCGGGCCGATCACCGCCGACGCGGCGCGGGCGATCGGCCTGGAGCCGGATGTCGTGGCCGACGTCTTCACCACCGACGGATTGCTCGACGCGCTCGAGCGCCATTTCGCGGCACACGCAACCGCGTGACGCAAGCCGCGTTCGGATGCGTGCTTGCGGCGATCGTCGCGTACGCCGCATTCCGAGCGCGTTCGCTGGATCGTTCCGGTGCAATCGCCGCGTGGGCGATCGGCGCCGCCACCTTCGGCGCCGGCGGATGGCCCGCAGCGCTCGTGCTCTTCGCCTTCTTCGTTCCGTCGGCACTGCTCTCGCGGCTGGGGCGCGAGCGCAAGCGTGGGCTCGTGGATATTGCAAAATCGGGTGCGCGTGACGCGCGCCAAGTGCTTGCGAACGGCGGTATCGCGGCGGCCGCCATCGTTCTCGCGCGATTTCTGGGAGCGCCGCTTGCAGCCGCCTTTGCGGGCGCCTTCGCGGCGGCGTCCGCCGATACGTGGGGCACCGAAATCGGCACGTGGATCGGCGGACGGCCCCGCTCGATCCTGACGTTGCGACCGCTCGCAGCCGGACTTTCGGGCGGCATCTCGGCGGCGGGAACCGCCGCGGCGGCGATCGGGGCGGTAGCGGTAGCGCTCGTAGCGCAAGCCGCGCACGTCGCGCCTTTTTGGCCCATCGCGCTAGCCGGATTTATCGGCGCGACCGTCGATTCGCTGCTCGGCGGCAGCGTACAAGCATTACGCTACTGCCCTTCATGCAAGCGCGATTGTGAAAGCAATCCTCACATCTGCGGTACCGCCACCGTCGTCCGCCGCGGGATCGCATGGTTCGAAAACGATGCGGTGAACTTTGCCGCCACCCTCGCCGGCGCCGCAGTCGCAGCCTCGATCGTCGCTCGATAGAACCGCGCCGCGCGGCCCTATTTCCTGCCGTATTTATCCCGCACGTAGGCGATAATCGCATCGTCGTCGTCGGCGATCTTCACGTCGCCGTCGGTCATCGAGGGAATGCCGGTGACGCCGAACAGCTCCTTGAGCAGCGTCCGCTTATGATGTTCCGGAGGGACGTTCACGCACTTGTAGTCGAGCAGCATATCCGTAAATTTCGAGCGCACGCGCGCGCAGTATCCGCACCACTCGGCCTGATAGAGGACGATCTCCGTATCGATCATGCCCCTCTCTGCGAAATCCACGTAAGCCGGCCCTGCTCGGCGGCGCGATAAAGGGGATCGTCACGACCCGGCGCGTAGGAACGCTGTGACGGGACACACCCTTGAGGGGCCTGCATGAACCTCGCGATGGCGCTACGACGACGGCCGCTGGAAGCTGCGCTCCTGGCTTCGCTGCTGCTGCACGGAACGGCGGCGCTGTTCGTTCCCGCCATCGTCGCCCCGTCGCGCGACCAAACGCTCGAAACCCTCGCCTTCTCTCCGGTGGAACGGATCGTGATCCAGACGCGGGCGAAACCGCCGCACCCGCACGCGGCCAAAGCCGCCGCACACGCACCGCAACCAGTCCGTAGCCCCGCGCCGGCGGGTACGGCGTTGCCTCGCATAGCGCATCGCGCAGCCAAAAAACCGGCGCGGGTTCTAGCTGTTGCCGCCGCTCCGGTAGCCGCGATAGCTGCGCCCATAGCCGTCTCGTCCGGCACCGGCGCGCCGCAGGCCACGCCGACGCCGCAGCCCGTGCGTAAAATCGCAAGCGTCGCGCGCGATGCAGTGGTCGGCTACTTGCCCCTCGGAGCCGAAGAGCACGACCCGGTGCTCGACCCAAGCGTCTTCAAAGCGCTCGTCGCGCTCGGAGTCCACGTAACGCTGCTGGTCACCGTCGGCGATGACGGACACACCAAACAGGTCGTCTTCCAGCCCCCGCTCGACGCCGCCACCGAGGCCAACATCGGAGCCTTGCTCGCTACCGCTCGCTGGGATCCATCGGTCTGCGGCGGCGGCATTCCATGCGTGGGACGCGCAACCATCAAACTCTAGCGGCGCGCGGTAAGTCGCAGCGCACCACCGAACGCTGCATCCTCCGCCGTTGCGGTGCCCGCAGCGAAGCCGCGCAAGCCGATCGCCAATTCCTCGCCGCCGTCGGGTGCCGCAACTACCGTAAAGTCGAGCGACTGCAGCCGCAAACGCGGATCGAACGCGGCCGCGAAAAACAACGCATCGCCGTCCATTCGGCGCAATTGCTCGCGCACAAACCGTACTTCGTGCGCGCGTGCGCGATCGGGTGAAAACTGCACGGCGCTCAGCGCGAGCGCGGCCCCGCCGCACTCGCCCTCGATGCAGAGCAGCCCGCGCCGTTCGAAGGGGCGCAGCAGCGGGGCTGGGAGATAGCGATCGTGGATCGCACGGGCGCGATATGCGCTCGACCAAAACAGCGCCTCGCTCCCGCGATAGCCCCAGCCGTACTCGAAGCGCGTGGCGAGCGCTAACGCATCGCCCTCATCGACACCGTGGATTGCGAGCACGTCGGGAACGTGCTCGGTAAGATATGCGGCGAGCGAACGCATCGCGTCCGCTCGCATGGCTCCGTGCGTGCGTACTGCGGCGAGCCGCAACGCGTTCACAGAATGGATTTGCCCAGACCCGAGCAGATCAGGCCGACCGCCAGCGCGGCCGTTTGATTGCGGTTGTCGAGAATCGGATTGATCTCCACCATCTCGATCGATCCGAGCGCGCCGGATTCGGCGAGCATCTCCATGGCGAGATGCGCTTCGCGATAGCTCAGGCCGCCCTTGACCGGCGTGCCCGTCCCCGGTGCTTCGCTCGGGTCGATGCCGTCCATGTCGAACGAGACGTGGATGCGTCGCCCGCCGGCGCCGGCGACCCTCAACGCTTCTTCCATCACGCGCGTCATGCCGAGCTTATCGACGTCGGTCATCGAAAACGCGCGCACGCCGGATTCGTGCAGGATGCGTTTCTCCACCGCGTCGACATCGCGCAGGCCGATCAGCACGGTGTTCTCCGCCAGCGCGTAGCCGCGTTCGAGCGCGAACCAGAGCGGCATGCCGTGGACGTTTCCCGATGGCGAACTCTGCGGGTTGTTGATATCGGCGTGCGCGTCGATCCATACCAAGCCCGGAGCATCGCCGTACGCGCGCGTCAGACCCGCGAGCGTTCCCATCGCGATGGAGTGATCGCCGCCCAGCACGATCGGCATCCGCTTCGCGTGAATCGCCGATTCCACCAATCCGGCGAGTTCGTCGCAGACGCGCTGGATGACGGAGAAGTACTTTGCGCCCGCTTCGCCCGCTTCGATCGACTCGCGAATCGGCACGTGCAGGTTGCCGTGGTCGACGATGTGTTCGACGCCCAGCGCGCGCAAGCGTTCGTAGAGCTTCGCGTATCGCACGGCCGCCGGGCCCATGTCGACGCCTCGGCGGCTAGCGCCTAAATCCATCGGAACGCCGATGATCTCAACGCCGGCGGTTGCGCGGAGCGTGGTTGTCAAGGCGACTCTCCGTCGTTCGCACTCGCCATATGCCCGGATTCGCGAACGGGGCGTGCCGCGCGCGACGGGAAGAGACGCTTCACCGTCCAGGTCAGAGCGCCGCTCGCAACGTTGGCCGGGCCTTTGAGCAGCTTCCAGCCGCCCCCGATATAGCCGTCGTCGAGATCGATGATAAAGAGAAAGACGCGCGAGCGTTGCGGTAAGGCGTCGCTCCATTCGCGAGCGCGCGCTACGCCCTTTGGGTCGCGTGCGCGCAGCGCGGCGAGCACGGCATCGTCATCGAGCGCGTCCGCTACGATCTCGGCAAAGGCGCGATGGCTTAGTCCCAAGCGCTCCAGTAATGCGCGGTCCATCGGACTTTGCCCAAAAAGATAACTGCCGAGCGTGCCGTGCAGCGCGCTGCGCGTCTTGTCGATCAGCCGCGGCAACCAGCGGATGCCGCCCACCTGTTCGCTCCATCGTCGCGGCGGCTCGTGCCGTAAATCTCGTACCATTTGCGAGCGGCTTCGGTACGCAGGCAATGGCTCCCCTGGGTCGTACAGAGCCGACGATGAAACAGAAGGCGCTCGTCGCTCTGTTAATGGCGTCCGCCCTCTGCCTTGTAGGCTGCGGGCTGCACCATCCCGGGCCGCGGCCGGGGCAGCTCACGCTCGGCATGGTCACCGACGTTGGGGGCCTCGGCGACCGATCGTTCAACGATTCGGCGTATCGCGGCCTGCTCCGCGCTCGCTCGAGGCTCGGCGCGTACATTCAAGTGCTGCAATCCCGCTCGGCCGCAGATTACGAGCCCAACCTCAGCGCGCTGACCAACCTGCATTTCCAAATGATCTATGCCATCGGATTTCTGATGAGCCTCGATCTCGATCAAATCGCCAAAGAGCATCCGCACCAGCATTACGCGATCATCGACGCGGTCGTTCCCGACCCGAACGTCGTCTCGGTGACGTTTCGAGAACAGGACGGCTCCTTTCTCGCCGGCGCGCTGGCCGCAATGATGACCAAGACGCACCACATCGCATTTTTGGGCGGTCAAGACATCCCGCTTTTGCGAAAGTTCGAGGCCGGATATACGGCCGGAGCGCGCGAGATCGATCCGAATATCCGTGTGGACGTGAAGTACGTCGGCAGCTTCGACGACGTCGCTTCGGGTCAAGAACTCGCGAACGTGCTCTTCGATTCCGGTGCCGATATCGTGTACACGGCCGCCGGTAAAGCGGGCTTGGGTGCGATCGACGCGGTGAAATCGCGCGATACCGATTACGTGATCGGCGTGGACTCCAACCAAGATGCGCTCGCGCCGGGACGCATCCTCACCTCGATGGTAAAAAAAGTCGACGTCGCGGTGTTCGATGTCGGCCAAGCGATTCAGCGCGGTAAGCCGCTCACGGGACACCTCGTGCTGGGCCTCAAAGACGGAGCCATCGGATTGACCGACTTCAAATATACGCGTAAAGCGATCGGCCCCGCGCGTCTAGCGCGCCTCGAGCTCATTCGGCGCGCGATCGTGAGCGGCAAGATCGACCCGCCGGATACGCGCGCGAAACTCGCGACGTTCAAGCCGGTCGCACTCTGATGCAGGGCTCCGCGCAACCCGTTCTTCTGCTTCGCGGCATTCGCAAGACCTATCCCGGAGTGGTCGCGGTCGACGATGTCGATCTGGAACTCTTCCCCGGTGAGATCCACGCGTTGGTCGGCGAAAACGGCGCCGGCAAATCGACGCTCGCGTCGATCGCGTTCGGCGAAATGCGTCCCGATCGTGGAACCGTCGAAGCCCGCGGCGTAGTCGGTTTGGTGCACCAGCATTTCGAGTTGGCGGGGCGGTTGCGCGTCTGGGAGAACGTCTTGCTCGGCCGCGAGCCGCTACGCGGCTGGCGAATCGACGCCACAGCAGCGCACGCGCACGTTATCGCGCTCGCGCAACGCAACGGGCTTGAGATCGACCCCGACGCGTTCGTCGACGAATTGCCGGTCGGCATCCAACAGCGCGTCGAATTACTGCGCGAACTCGATCGCGAACCGGCCATCCTCTTATTGGATGAACCGACCGCAGCGTTGGCGCCGGCCGAGATCGCCAGCTTCTTCGCTACCGTTACCGCCTTGGCCCAGCGCGGCACCGCAATCATGATCGTCACTCACAAGCTCGCCGAAGTGATGGCGTACGCGCACCGCGTCAGCGTGATGCGTCACGGTGCGATCGTGGAGCGAACGCTCGCCGCGCAAACCAGCGGGGAGCAACTCGCTCGAGCGATGGTCGGCGGCGACCTCCCGCCGGTTGCGGCACGCGCCGCTACCACGCACGCACCGTGTTTGCGCGTTGCGGAACTGTACGGCGGAGAAGACGAACGCGCCGTGCGCGGCGCAACGTTCGAGGTACGCTCGGGTGAGATCGTCGGCATTGCGGGTGTCGAGGGCAACGGGCAGAGCGCGCTCGCCGACGCGCTCGCCGGAGTCATTCCCTATCGGGGCACCATCGAGCGGCCGCCCCGCGCGCGCATCGGAATTATTCCGCAGGACCGGCTTGCGGAGGCGCTCGTCCCGAATTGGTCGATCGTAGAGAACGCTCTTCTCGGCCGCCAGTATCGAGCGCGTTCGCGCCGCGGAATGCTCATCGATCGCATCCACGCTCGCGAAGACGCGCAGCAAATCGTCGAGCGGTACGACGTTCGTACGCCGTCGCTCGACGCCACGGTAAAGCATCTCTCCGGCGGCAACCAGCAGAAGGTCGTGGTGGGACGCGCGCTCATCGACGCGCCGAGCCTGATCGTTGCCTACAATCCGACGCGCGGTATCGACGTCGGCGCGAGCGCGCTCGTGCAGTCGCGTTTGATGCAGGCGCGCAACGAAGGCGCGGCGGTCTTGCTCATCTCGTTCGAACTCGATGAGATTCTTTCGCTCGCGGATCGCATTCTCGTGATGTATCGCGGTGCGATCGTCGGTGCGTTCGAGCGGAAGGCGGTCGAGCGAGCGCAGATCGGACGCCTGATGGCGGGCATCGCATGAAGCGGACGCTTTCAACGCTCTCCGGTCCGCTGGGTGCGATACTGCTGATCGTCGTCCTCATGTCACTCGCGATGGTCGTCGCGGGGACCAGCCCGATCGACGGATTCTCGGCGCTGTTCTTGGGGGCGCTCGGCGGGCGCAACGAACTCGGCGAAACGCTCGTGGCCACCACCTCGCTGCTCTTTCCCGCGCTCGGCATCACGCTTGCGTTTCGGGCAGGGCTGTTCAACATCGGCGCGGAGGGGCAACTGCTGATGGGCGGCCTCTTCGCGGGCGCGGTCGGTGCGGCGATCTCGCTTCCGCCGGCGATCGAAATCACGCTGCTACTGCTGCTCGGAGCGGTCGGCGGCGGCATCTGGGGCGGCATCGCAGGCTGGATGAAGGCGCGCTTTGGAGCGAGCGAGATCATCGCAACGCTCATGCTCAATTTCGTCGCCGCATTTCTCGCGCTCGATCTGGTGAGCGGGCCGCTGAAGGGGCCGGTGGCGAGCGGCGCCGAGACCGCGTGGCTCGCACCACAGTACTGGCTGCCCACGCTGCTGCCGCATACGCGTCTCTCGATCGGACTCGTGGTTGCGCTGGCGATTGCGGTGGTGCTGCAGTTCGTTTTCACGCGCACGGTATTTGGTTACGATCTGCGCGCCGTCGGCGAAGCCCCCGAAGCCGCGCGCCGCAGCGGCGTCGATCTCCGCCGCCTCACGTGGCTCTCGCTCGCGCTCTCGGGCGCGATCGCGGGCGTCGGCGGTGCGGTTATCGTCACCGGCGAGCTGCATCGATTCAACACGCAGCTCTCGCCCGGTTATGGATTCACGGCGATCGCGGTCGCGCTCGTCGGCGATTTGAACCCGCTGTGGGTGTGCGTCGCGGCGTTCGGTTTCGGCATCCTCGAAGCGGGCGGCCTTGCCATGCAGGCAAGCGCGCAAGTTCCCAAGGATGCGATCCATGTGATCGAAGGTTTGATTATTCTCGTCCTCGCCGCGCGTCGTTACGTCGCCGCGGGCACCGAGGTTGCTTGATGGGAGCCGCGCTATGACCCTCGCGATAACGCTCATCGTTCTCACGCTCATCAAAGCGACGCCAATCATCTTTGCGGCGCTGGGCGGCGTGATATCGGAGCGGTCGGGCGTCATCAACATCGGCCTGGAGGGCATGATGGTAGCCGGCGCGTTCTTCGCGGTCATCGTATCGTACGCGACGGGCAGCCCGGCCCTCGGGTTGATCGCCGGCGTAGCGGCGGGCGCCGCGTTCGGATACATCCTCGCCCTCGCGGCGACGCGTTTCAAAGTCGATCAAATCGTCGCCGGTATGGGCATCAACCTCATCTGTACCGGCGGCGCCGCGTACGGGCTCGTTCTGCTCTTCAATCAACCGGGCGCAAGCGTTCAAGTGCACGCGCTGGGATCGAACTACTGGATCCTCGTCGTCCTCGCGTTCGCCCTCGCCGGAGCGTTGCACGTGGTGCTCTATCGCACGCCCTGGGGGCTGCGCGTGCGAGCCTGCGGAGAGAATCCGTTTGCCGTGACGTCGGCCGGGCTCAATCCGCTGCTGCTGCGCACGTACGCGGTGGTGCTCAGCGGCGCACTCGCCGGGTTGGGCGGCGCGTTCCTCTCGATCGGAGAGCTCAACCTCTACTCCGAGGGGATGACCGCCGGTCGCGGCTTCATCGCGCTGGCGGCGGTGATCTTCGGACGTTGGACGCCGCTAGGTGCGACGGGCGCGGCGCTGGTGTTCGGACTCTTCGAAGCGTTGCAGTTCGTCCTCGAAGGGCGCATCGCGTGGCTTCCGCCAAGCGCGATGTCCGCACTTCCATACGTCGCGGCATTGATCGCGCTAGCGGGTATCACGGGCAAAGTGCGCCCGCCGAAAGCAGACGGCGTCCCGTACTAAGAGAATTATTTTCGATACCTAGGACTTTCGACTCTATCTTTGCTACAATACGTCGCAACGTGAACGATACATCGGGTCTGCGTCGCTGTTGTGCGATACTCGCCGCCGTTGCATCGCTGCTCGCTTCGAGTATGGGGGTTGCGCGCGCTTACGCCGTCCCGCAACCACTAGCCGAGTTACGAGCGGATGTACGTACCCTTGCGGCACGCTTGCCCGCTTCCAGCGCCGTCGAAGTGATGGATCTCTCGACCGGTTATAGCGCCGGTTACAATCAGAGCCGCAGTATGCCCGCCGCTTCGACGATCAAGATTCCGGTCATGATCGAGGTCTTCAAACAACTCGAAGCCGGGCGATTCAATTTGCAGCGGCACGTGACGCTCTTGGCGAGCGATAAGGATTATGGCTCGGGCGAGCTGTGCGATCTGCCGGTCGGCACGACGTATCCGGTATCCGAGCTGCTCGAAAAGATGATCGACATCAGCGACAATACGGCCACCAACATGCTCATTCGCTTGGTCGGACGGCAACGAATCAACCGCACGATGCGCGAACTCGGCCTGCGTCACACAGTGTTGACCAGCGACGTTCGCACCACGAGCTGGAACGTGCGCCAGGAACTCCGCTCCTCGCCCAGCGACATGGTCCGCCTTCTCGAGTTGATGGCGAAACGGCGTCTGGTCGATGCGTGGGCCTCGGGCGAGATGATCTCGATTCTCGAGCAAGACCAGTACAACACCCTGCTCCCCGAACCGCTCCCCGACGACGTGCCGATCGCGCATAAGACCGGCAGCTTTTTCGATACCCTCGACGACGTCGGCATCGTCTACGCCTCGCAGGCGCCGTACGTGATCGCGGTTTATACGACCGGCTTACCGTCGCGCGGCATCGGACGCACGTTTTTTCATCGCCTCTCGAGCGATGCGTATCGCGACGAACAGCGGCTAGCCGCGTGGAGGGCCACCGTCGGCATCGACACGTTCGCCGTCGGCGACACGGTTGGCGATTCCGCGAGCGCGCACGTGCCGTCGGACGTTCGCTACTGGCGCAGCGGCACCGACCTCGACGCCGCCGGCGGGGAGTAGCGGCGCGCGCTAAACGCGCGTCTTAGCGTACGTCGGCGAGAGCCACTGCGCGTAGGCCGGTTCCCTACCGTTGACGACGCGCAGGTAATACTCACCGAGTTTTTTGCCGATCGGACCGATCGTCCCATCGCCCACGGTGCGGCGATCGATCGACGTCACGTGGGCGATGCCCGCGGCGGTACCGGTGAAGAAGATTTCTTGCGCCGCATAGAGTTCGCCGCGATCGATCGCGCGCTCGACCACCTCGATGCCGAACACGTCCTGCGCGATCGTCATGATCGCTCGGCGCGTGCAGCCTTCGAGCACGTTCTGCGATGGGTCCGGCGTATAGAGCTTGCCGTCCCGGACGATGAACACGTTCTCGGCCGAGCCCTCGGCGACGTGCCCGTCGTGCGAGAGCAGGATCGCCTCATCGTAGCCGTTCCCGACCGCTTCGCTCTTGGCTAACGCCGAGTTGACGTACAAGCCCGTGATCTTTGCGCGCGGCGGCGCCATCGTATCGTCGGCGCGGCGCCACGAACTGATGCACACCGCGAGCCCGCGCGTCGGGTCGAGATAGCTTTTGAACGGTATCGGAATCATCGCGAACGAATCCGGCACGTTATGCAAGCGCACGCCGATATCTTCGGCCGCCTTGAAGATGCACGGGCGGATGTAAATATCCGTCTCGAAGTGATTGCGTTCGGCCAGATCGAGCGTGATGTCGATCAGTTCGTCGGTCGTGTGCGGCAACTCCATCATCAGAATTTTCGCGGAGGTGCGCAGCCGCTCGTAGTGCTCGCGCAGCAGCACGAGATAGAGTTCGCGATCCTCCGGCACCCAATACCCGCGAATCCCTTCGAAGCATCCGGTTCCGTATTGCAGACCGTGCGTGAGCAGCCCGACCTTTGCCTCATCGTAGCGACAGAAGCGGCCGTTGGAATAGACGGTGGTCGATGATAAGTCCACAGCAAGTACTCTCCGTGACGTTAGCGTGCGTGCGGCGATCGCCAAGAGCCGCAAGGCAGCATCGAAGGTTGCAGGCGTGCCTTCGTGGCACCTCCGTACCATGCTCCGCCGATCCGTCGTTATCGTGTTCTTGCTATTGGGCGTCGTTGCAGCCACAACGGTCACAGCCGTTCTGCTCCCGACCGGGTGGCGCATCACGCCGCCGAGCGGCCCCGCCGTATCCCTGGGACTCTTTCCGCAGGGTGTTGCACTTTCGCCGCACGGGACGCGAATCGCGGTGGTCGAGGCCGGCGACGGCCCCCCCGCACTGCGCATCCTCGATGCGACGAGCCTACGCCTCATCCGCGTCGTTGCGCTCAAGAGCGCCTTCGGAAAACCGGCCTGGCTCGACGCGACGCACGTGCTGGTCGCCGGTGCCGGGACCGATGCCGTCGACGACGTCGATGTGGCCGACGGATCGTATCGGGCGATTCCCATCGGCCCGCGGACGTGGCCCGCCAACGTCGCAATCGCTCGAAATACGGCACGCGTTGCCACCGTGGACGACGGCAACGGCAGCGTAACGCTGGCCGATCTCGCAACGCAACGCATTACGACGATAGCGGTCGGGCCGCACCCGAGCGATGCTGCATTCACCGCCGACGGCAAGCGCTTGTACGTCGCCCTACGCGGGAGCAACGCGCTCGCACGTATCGACCTCGCAAGCCGTCGCGTTCGGATCCTTCCCGTCGGCATGCATCCGAGCGCGCTTGCCATCGGCGGGGGAACGCTGTACGTCGCGCAGAGCGACGACGATAGCGTGCGCGCGATCGATCTCGCCGACGATCGTACGATCGCCGTCACGCCCGTCGGATTGCGCGGCGAGCGCGTTCGCGGCATCGGCGCATCGCCCAACGCGCTCGCAATTGCGGATGGCCGGCTCTATATCAGCCTGGGCGCAGAGAACGCCGTCGCAACCTTCGCGCTGGTCGCTCCGCAGCGAATCGACTATATTCCTACCGGCTGGTATCCGAGCGGGGTCGCCGCGCTGGGCACGCATCTGTACGTCGTCGACGCAAAAGGCGAGAGCAGCCCCGCCAACCCGCAGTTCGATCCGTTTTCGCCCAACTCGGCCGGCTACGTCGGCTCGAGCCTGGACGGGTCGCTACGGAGCATCGACGTGACCGCTCGCGTCCTCGCCCAGAGCGCGACGGTGCTCGCCGACGCGCAGCCGCAATGGCTGCCGCCGCAGCGCACCATCATCCGTCCCGACGGCCCGATCCGGCACGTCATCTACATCATCAAAGAAAACCGCACGTACGACGAGGTTCTCGGCGACATCGCGCGCGCGGACGGCGACCCGAGTTTAGTGTGGTTCGGCAAAACGAACACCCCGAATCAGCATGCGCTCGCCGAACGATTCGGCATCTTCGATCGCACCTTCGCCGATGCGCAGGTGAGCGCCGACGGCCACAGTTGGTCGACCGCGGCGTTCGCGAACGACTATCTCGAGCGCATGTGGCCATCGGTGTACGCGCGCCGCCGCTCGCTCTACGATTTTGACGACGGCGCCACGGCTTCGGTACCGCATAACGGCTACCTGTGGGACGACGCGCAACGCGCGCACGTGAGCTTTCGCGATTACGGCGAGTTCGTCACGAATCCGACATCCGCAAGCGCCGTCGTCACCACGCACATGCCTGGGCTGCTCGGCCACATCGACCCAGAATATCCCGGGTTCGATCTGCAGATATCGGACCAAACCCGCTACGCCTTGTGGAAGCGCGAATTCGACGCCTACGTCGCGCGCGGCGATCTGCCGCAGCTTGAGATCGTGCGGTTACCGAACGATCATACCGAAGGGACGCGCCCGGGCGCGCTGACGCCGCAGGCCTACGTCGCGCAGAACGACTACGCGCTCGGAGAGATCGTGGCGGCCGTTTCGCATTCGCCATATTGGGCCACCACCGCCATCTTCGCGATCGAAGACGACGCTCAGAACGGGGCCGATCACGTCGACGATCAGCGCACGACGCTCTACGTCGCTTCGCCGTATGCCGCACCCGGCGTCCACCATACCGACTACAGCACCGCGTCGGTATTGCGCACGATCGAAATCGTTCTCGGGATGGCGCCGATGTCGGTGTACGACACGGTCGCGGAACCCCTCTATACCGCGTTCGCAGCGCGCCCGGACCTCCGGGCTTTCGATGCGATCGCGCCGGAAATCGACGTTCGCGCAACGAACGCGCGCACCGCATACGGAGCATCGAAAAGCGAGCGTCTCGATTTCGCCCATGCGGACGATGTCGACCCCGCGCTTTTCAACGACATACTCGCCCATGCCGTCGGAGGACGCTTGTGAATCTTTGGGTACTAGCCGGAACCAGCGCGGTCGCATCGACGGTGGAGTTCGTCGAAGCGGCGACCATCGTACTCGCCGTCGGCTTCACGCAGGGCTGGCGAGCGGCATTGACCGGCACGCTATGGGCAACGCTCGCGCTGGGCGTGCTCGTGGCCCTCTTCGGGCCCTTACTTGCGAACATTTCGTCGGTGCATCGCATCGAAGTCTTCGTCGGACCGTTCCTCATCGTCTACGGCATCGGCTGGTTGCGTAAGGCGGTATGGCGCTATTCCGGCCGCAAAGCGCTGCGCGACGAGCAGGCAAACTACGACCGCGAGGTCCAGCGCTTGCGCGCCGATCGCGAGCGTCATCTCGGCTTCGCGACCGCCTTTCAAGGCGTCTTTATCGAGGGATTGGAGGTTGCGGTGATCGTGGTGACCTTCTCCGCCACGCGCCACGGCTCGATAGCCTGGGCGGCGGGCGGCGCCGCGGTAGCGCTGATCGCGGTGTTGATCGCAGCGATCGCGCTGCACAAACCGTTCTCGCGCGTACCGGAGAACGCGCTCAAAGCCACGGTCGGCATCATGCTGCTTTCGCTGGGGACGCTCTGGGCGGGGGAAGGCTTGGGCCTCACCTGGTGGCTCGGCGACTCGACCCTCTTCGCGTTGGTCGGCCTCTATTTTGCGATCTCGGCCATCTTGGTGGCGCTCATGCGACCGCAGGCGGCGAGAGCATGAAGGCGCTCGCGGAGATCTGGGATTTCATCACGGGTGGTTCGATCGTCGCCCCGGCCGCCGTCGTCGTCGCCGTCGGCTTCGCTTTGCTACCCCTAGGGCTCGACGGATCGCTCAAGGCCGCGATCTTCCTGGCCATCGTGCTGCTCGGATTCATCGGCTCGACCTTCGAACGGCCTCAGTAAAATTTCAGCATAGGCAGGCGAATCCAACCCGGCTATCGCAGGAGTTTTGGTCTAAGAGCCTGTTAGGATTGGGCCATTTTGGCCATTTAGCCCCGTAGGCAACCTCGTAGACCCAAGCCGGACAGACTCCGAATGATTCGTGCCGATGCTGCAACGGTACGAGCGATTTTTTGAAGGAGAGTGATCCAATGGCTTCCACTCCCACATCAACGGGTAACCGTTGGGGAATCGCGCTTGCGGGCGTGATCGTAATGATTTGCCTGGGCACCGTCTACTCGTGGAGTATTTTCACCAATTCACTCATCGCGGGATTTAACTGGAGTCAGCAAGGTGCAACGACTCCATTCGAACTCGCAATCTTCTTCCTCGGACTCGGTGCGGTATTCGGAGGACGCTGGCAAGACCGCGTCGGTCCGCGTACCGTCACCATCGTCGGCGTCGTCCTATGGGGTCTTGGCATCGCGCTCGCCGGGCTCGGAACGCAAGCCATCGGCCAGTGGTGGCTCTACCTCACCTACGGAATCATCGCTGGATTCGGTAACGGCATGGCGTACGTCACGCCGGTTGCCATGGTGACGAAATGGTTCCCGGATCGCCGTGGATTAGGTAGCGGCCTGGTCGTCATGGGCTTCGGTTTAGGTGCCTTTTTCTATAACCAAATTGTTCCGAAAATCGCCATCTTCGCATCGGCCGCGAAAGCGTCCGGCGCGTACGTTGCCGCGCGCGACGCGGCGATCAAGGCCGGCACGGTGTTCGATCCTTCGACCTATCAGCTATCGCACGATCAAGTTGCCGGCGTGATGTCGATCTTCGTCGTGTCCGGCGTCGTCTTTATCGTCCTGGGCGGCCTCTGCGCGTTCCTCATGAAGAACCCGCCGGCGAATTACACGCTGTCGGGCGCGACCGCAACCGCCGCCGCTTCTGCCGGCAGCTTCACGCCCGGAGAAGCTCTACGCATGCCGCAACTCTACGGCCTCTGGTTGCTGCTCTTCCTGAACGTAACTGCGGGTATTCTCATCATCTCGAATGCCGTGCCGATTATCATCGAGCTGACCAAAGCCTCCGCGGCCGTCGCCGCTCCGGCATATGGTTTCCTCGCCATCTTCAACGGGCTTGGCCGTTTCCTCTGGGGGAGCATCTCCGATCGAATCGGACGCGGCCTGACGTACACGGTAATGTACCTCATTCAGGTCGTCGTCTTCTTTTTGCTCGGTGGATTCCACTCTCTCACGTTGGTGGGCCTCGCATTCGCGATCGTGCTGCTCTGCTACGGCGGAGGCTTCGGCGTGATGCCGTCCTTCAATGCCGACTTCTTCGGCACGAAGTACCTCGGCGCTAACTACGGGATGATTCTTACCGCGTGGGGCCTCGGCGGAGTCGTTGGGCCGTTTATCGCCGCGCGCGTCAAGGATGCGACGGGATCGTTCTCAGGCGCACTCATTCCGGTCGCGATCATGCTACTCGTCGCGGCGGTCATCCCGTTCTTCGTTAAAAAACCCACGAACCTCCCACGCGAAGCTGCCGCATAGCTGCCGCTCCGCTATCACATGCAACGCCCGGCATCGATGATGCCGGGCGTTGTTTTTTGTACGGCTGCTATAACACGTCGGGATCGTAGATGATGCGGATCGTTCCAACGCGCCGGTCCTTAACGTAGAGCGCAACCGAGAGATCGTTATATACCAAGCCCGTATCGCGAGCGTAGGTGAAGATCGCCCAGGGGCGCCGCCCGCGAGGGCGAGACAGGTCGCATCCCGCCTGTTCGAACCGTTCGTATGGAGTGCGTGCGGGGAAGTCGTCGGCCGCGTCTCCAAGCCCGACCCGCGAACAACGCAGGCTCAGCACGTCTTCGAAGAACCGTTTGATTCGATTGCCGTTGAGATCGGTAACGTAATCGCCGGTCCAATCCCGGCGACACTCTTTGTAGTGCCCGAAGCAATAGCCGTTGAGATCGACGGCGAACATCGCCTTAATCGCCGGATCCTTCGGCACCCAGCGATCGATGATCGCGTCGATCCCGTCTTCGACCGCACGGTCATAGCGCGTGGCGAATTTCGGCGGATCGAATCCGGCCGCGGTAACGCGCGAGACATCGAAGAGCCGCGCCAGCTCGGCGATGCGCGTCCCAACGATCGGTTGATAGCCGGTATCCTTGCAATCCGCAAGCGTCATCGCGCCGCGATCGACGGCATCGTCGAACGCTTCGTCCATCTCTTGTGCCAGTGCCAATCCCCAATCGCGGATGCGTTCGGCAAACGTTCCGAGCGTGCGATGCGCGGCGAGGTCGTGCGCTTGGCGTCCGACGTTCGCAAGTTCCAAGCGACGCGTGTCGGTGGCCGTCGCGGCGCTTGCATCGATCGCGCTCACGGCCGCGTCGATCTCGTGCAAGAGCGCGTCGAATCCCGTCACTTGCTGCTGCGCTACGACCGCCAGTTCTTGCGCCCGATCGACGGCGCGGGCAATCGTCTGCAAGAGCTTCTCCACCACGCCCTCGATATCGCGAGCCCGATCTTCCACCTCGTGCGTCCGCTCCGTGGCATCGCTCGTCCCGGCGCCCATCTCGCGGCCCGATGCGGAGACGGCTTCGATCACTGCGCTCACTTCGCGCGTGGCGTCGTGCGTTCGGTCGGCGAGCTTGCGAATCTCTCCGGCAATCACTGAAAAACCCAAACCGGCGGTGCCGGCATGGGCGGCTTCGATGGCGGCGTTGAGCGCCAAGAGATTGGTCTCCTCGGAGATTTCATCGACGAGATTGAGAATCGCACCGGCCCGATCCAGCGATGCCGACATCTCCTCCACGACGGTGCGAACGAGCCCCACTTGCTCGCGAACCGTCCCCAGCGACGCGACCGAGGCGGCGAGCGAGCGTGCCGGCGCTTCGATTTCGGAGCGTAGTTCGTCGCCGAGGCGCTGCATGGTGCGAGCGGAGGTGAGCAAGGAGTGCGCGGCTTCGCGCGATTCCGTCAGCGCGCGATTGCCGGCATGCAGCGACGCCTTCAATTCCGAGAGATTCGTTGCGATGGATTTCCACGAAAAACTGTTGCGCGCGACCGCGACGGCAACGCGCATGACCGTCGTGAGAACCTCGCGTTCTTTCGCCGCAAGCGTGCTCGCGAAATCCGCCACCGCCCGCACGACCAGGGCCGCGGCGGGATCGCCGCTACCGATGCCCGCACTTGCAAGCGCGTCGGTCTCGCCGCCGGCAACGCGCACGATCGCTTCGACGAGCGTGGATTCTACCGCCGGCATAACACGCGACGCCGACGCATCCGCGAAGCGGTAGGACGCGATCAGGGAGCGCGCCTGAGAGAACATCTCCTCCAGGTCGATCGCAGCGGCGCCCTCAGCCGCCTTGGCCGTGGCCTCAGCCTGCATCGCAACGCTATCGACGTTCTCGGCCAGCAGCGGCAACGCGGCCTGTTGCTCGGCCGCGATCGCCGCGATCGCCTCGACCGGTTCCGCAAACGCAGCGACCAACGCATCGATGCGCTCGACCCCTCGAGCGATCGCGCCGGTATCGGATGCAAGCTGCTGGGCCGCGTGCAGCGCCTCGGTGGTAACCGAGCCGACGCGCGCCGTCGATTCGCGAAGCTGTCGCGCGATGGAGCCGATATCGCGGACGGAATCCTTGGTGGATTCGGCGAGCGTCCGGACCTCGGTCGCGACGATGCCGAAGCCCTTACCGGCCATCCCAAAATGGGCCGCTTCGATGAGCGCATTGGTGCTGAGCAGCCCGGCCTGGCGCGAGATCCGCGCTATCCCTTCGACGAAAGCGGAGAGGCCCAGCGAGGTCCGCTGGAGCGCGCCGGCCGACGTCTCCACGTTTTGGATCGACGCTACGAGCGGCTCGACCCGAGCCCGCGCCACCTCGCCGAGCGCGCTCCGCGAAGCATCCCGCGCCCCAAGCGCTTCGCGTTCGAGGGATTCGGTCTGCGTTGCCACGTGGATAGAGCCGCTGCGCGCTTGGTCCAGGGTAGCGGACGCATGCTCGATCAAGCGATTGTAACTCGTGGCATCGGCGAGCGCGTACCGTACCTGCTCGGCATTGCGGGCGATCGCGGCATCGGCATGCCCGATGACGGCCACATATCGTTCGAACTCACCGCTAAAGGTGCGGACCATTTCGAACGTCGCCGCGAGGATGGCGGATTCTTCGGGGGTAAGATCGTCCTGAAGCTGCGGTGATAGGCTAAAATCGCGGTTGGAGACAACCGCTTCAAGCCAACTCGAGAGCTCTTGGGCGAAGTGCAACCCAATGGGTGCATCTAACGCTTGCATAGTTCAGTAATCGGTCACTATGGGCACAAACCTTTTGGGCCGTTTAGGCTACGAGTCGCTTCATGAGGGGTAGCATGGCAAAAACGACGATCGATCTCACGAAAATGCTATCGTCCGGCGGGGGACTACGTTTGAGCGAACGCATCGGCATGATGCCCAACCTTGCGTCCGAACGTACGCGAACGCTCGAGGGCCGCATCGCTCACGCAAAACCGGTCGTCAGCCTGTGCCCGTATTGCGCGGTAGGCTGCAGCACGCTTGCGTACGTTAGCGACGAAGGCAAGCTTCTCGATGTTGAGGGCAATCCCGACAGCCCGATATCGGCCGGCCACCTGTGCCCCAAAGGCTCGGCGATCTTTGGCCTGACCGTCAACGACCAGCGTTGGACTACGGTAAAGTATCGCGCGCCGTATTCAGATCGTTATGAGGAGCGGCCGCTCGCTTGGGCGCTCGAACGCATCGCGCAACGCGTCAAAGAAACGCGCGAGCAAACGTTCGTAAGAAGCTCGGAAGGCAAGCGCGTTAACCACACGCTCGGCATCGCTTCGCTCGGGGGCGCCACTTTCGGCGTGGAAGAGAACTACCTGCTCGGGAAGTTGATGCACTCGCTCGGCGTGGTTTCGATTGAAAATCAAGCGCGAATATGACACTCCTCGACGGTGCCGGGTCTCGGCACCTCGTTCGGTCGCGGCGGCGCAACGGTCTGGGTTCCGGATCTAGCCAACGCGGATTGCATCCTCATCGAAGGTTCGAATTTTGCCGAAGCGCATCCGGTCGCGTTTCGCTTCGTCATGCAGGCCAAGGAGCGCGGCGCTACGATCATTCACGTCGACCCGCGATTCACGCGCACGTCCGCAATGGCCGACGTGTACGCGCCGATTCGAAGCGGGACCGATATCGTATTCCTTGGCGGCATCATCAATCACGTGCTGGCCAACGAATCGTATTTTAAAGAGTACGTCGCCGCCTACACCAATGCATCGCATCTCGTACGCGAAGATTTTGTCGATACCGAGGATCTGCACGGCTTGTTTTCCGGATGGAATGAAGAGAAGAACGGCTACGACATCGCTACCTGGGATTTCGAGCGCGACGAGCACGGTGCCGTCGTCAACGACCCGACGTTGCAGCATCCGCGCTGCGTCCTCAACATCATGCGAGGCCACTTTGCGCGCTACACGCCGGAGATGGTTGAGAACGTTTGCGGCACGCCGCAGGCGTCGTTCCTGAAGATCGCGGAGTTGCTGGCGAAAAACAGCGGGCGCGAACGCACCACCGCTTTTGCCTACGCGGTTGGTTGGACGCAGCACACGGCCGGCGTGCAGTTCATTCGGACTGCGGCCATCTTGCAGTTGCTGCTAGGTAATATCGGGCGCCCGGGCGGCGGCATCATGGCGTTGCGCGGGCACGCCAATATCCAGGGCGCGACCGATATTGCGACGCTGTACGATTTGCTCCCGGGCTATCTCCCCATGCCTTCCGCGTTACGCGACGAACAGACGCTCGGGAGCTATCTCAAGAGCACTACGAAGCCGACCGGCTGGTGGGCGAACATGCCCAAATACGTCGTCTCATTGCTCAAGGCGTTTTACGGTACCGCCGCAACGAAAGAAAACGATTATTGCTACGAGTACTTGCCGCAATTAACCGGCGATCATTCTACGTTACCGACCACGATGGCGATGAAAGACGGCAACGTCAAAGGCTACTTCGTCATCGGCCAGAATCCGGGCGCTTCGAGCCAGAACGGCGAGCTTACGCGCTCGGCGATGGAGCGATTGGATTGGCTCGTGAACATCGACTTCTACGACAACGAGACGGTTTCGTTCTGGAAGCGCGAGGGCGCCGATCCGTCAAAAATCGCGACTGAGGTATTTTTCTTACCGGGCGCCACGGTACTCGAAAAAGAAGGCACGATGGTGCAAACCAGTCGCCTGTTACAGTGGCACGACAAAGCGATCGAGCCCGCTCGCGACGCGCATAGCGATCTATGGTATTTCTACGATCTGGGGAAGCGCCTCAAGGCACTCTACGCGGCTTCGAGCGACCCGAAGGATCGACCGATTCTCGATATGACGTGGGAATACGATCACGACGACCCGCACGAGCGTGCCAAAGGCGAGCCTTCGGCACTTCGCGTACTGCGCGAGATCAACGGCTTCTACACGGCGACGGGCGAACAAGTCAAAGCCTTTACCGATCTGGTGGACGACGGCTCGACCGCGGCCGGCGGCTGGATCTTTACCGGAGTCTGCCCCGACGAACACACCAATCACGCGCGCTCGCGCACCGGCGACGACTCCACCTCACTCAATTGGGGCTGGGCGTGGCCTGCGAACCGGCGCACGCTCTATAACCGCGCGTCCGCCGACCCGGACGGCAAGCCGTGGAGCGAGCGCAAAAAGTACGTTTGGTGGGACGAAGAGCGCCACGAGTGGACCGGACACGACGTTCCCGATTTTCCCAAGACGAAAGCCCCGACGACGCCCGCAATTCCCGGTGGAAAAGGGCTCGACGCGCATTCTGGGGCCGACCCGTTTATTATGAACGTGGACGGCAAAGGACAGCTTTTTGTGAACGGTGCGCTCAAAGACGGGCCGTTACCGACCCACTACGAGCCGCTGCAATCCGTCGTTCGCAACCCCCTCTACGAGCAACAGAGCAATCCGATGCTGCGCCAGTGGGATCGCCCCGACAACGCCTACAACGAAGCGATCGATGCCGCATACCCGTACGTCCTGACGACCTACCGCGTCACCGAGATGTCCGGCATCATGACCCGCTACGTTCCGTGGCTTGCCGAATTGCAGCCCGCCGCATTCTGCGAGCTCAATCCGGAACTCGCGGTGGAGAAGGGCATCAAGAATGGCGGATGGGTGACGATTTCGACGGCACTCGGCGAGATGGAGGCGCGCGCACTCGTGAGCGGCCGCTTGCGCCCGCTACGCATCGCGAAGGGACAACGCGTGCACCAGATCGGCATACCGTACAATTACGGCAATCAAGTGGCGTTCGCGCGCGGCGATTCGGTGGGCGATTTGATCGCGCTCTCGATGGATCCTAACGTCTCGATCCACGAATCCAAATCGTTGACGTGCAACATCCGTGCCGGCCGGCGCGCGCCGCGCCATAGAGGCGTGGTCGAAGCCGACGTGCCGATGAGCGAACGAACGACGATGGGGCAATCGTCGGCCTTGGGACCGGAGGACCTCCGCGATCCGGCTGCACTCGCGCACCATGCGCGTGCCGACAGCGGCAAGGATGCCAGCCATGGCATGCGACAGATGGGCCAGGGCGATAAACCCAGCCCCGAAAAAGGAGTGTAGGATGTCGACCGGATTTTTTACCGATACCACCCTATGCATCGGCTGTAAAGCCTGCGAGGTCGCGTGCAAGCAGTGGAACGAGTTGCCGTCCGACGGCTACGAGTTCACCGGCAATTCCTACGACAACACCTCACAGCTCTCCGGAACGACGTGGCGACACGTCGCCTTCGTCGAACAGATGCACGTCGAGGAAACCGCCATCGACGACCGCTGGCTGATGATGAGCGACGTATGCAAACACTGCACGCACGCAGGCTGCATGGAAGCGTGCCCCACCGGCGCGATCATTCGCAACGAATTCGATTCGGTATTCGTACAACCGGACGTCTGCAACGGATGCGGGTATTGCGTGGTCTCGTGCCCGTTCGGCGTGATCGATCTCGTGAACGTTTTCAATTCGGAAGCGAGCGGAGCGTACGGGCTCGCGACGCTGAACGACCAACGGCTCGACGACAAGCAGACGGCCGTTCAAGCCACGGGCGGCGTCGCTGGGAAGTGCACGCTGTGCTACGACCGGCAAACGCTGGGCATGACGCCGGCCTGCGCGAAGGCTTGCCCGACCGAGTCGATCCAGTTTGGAAACCTCGAAGAACTGCGCGAACGTGCGAACGTGCGCGTCGAATCGCTCGCAAAGCGTGGGATCGAAGCCTCGCTCTACGGAGCCGGCGACGTCGGAGGCGGCATAGGCGCTCTCAATGCCTTCTTCTTGTTGACGGATCGGCCCGAAGCGTACAATTTGCCCGTGGAACCCGTCCTCCCGTCGACGCGCCAGCCCGCAGGATATACGGCGGCGGCGCTTACCGCGGCCGGACTGGCAATCGCCGGATGGATGATCTTCCGCAATGCGTAACGTAGCGAGTCCCGACGAAGCCTTTGCCGGCGCCTCCGGGCGCGATTCGCTGCCGGCGACGCCGACGTACTTCGAGCGGCCGATGCTTAAGGCACCGCATTGGGAGTGGAACGTCATCACGTACCTCTTCCTCGGCGGCGTGATGGGGGGCCTCGGCGTCCTCGCGACGATCGCGCGCGAAGATCAAGAAGACGAACGCCGATTGCGCCGCTCGGCCCGGTTTGCGTCGTTTGCGCTAGCGGCGATCAATCCGTTGATTCTGATTTCTCACCTCGGGCGCCCCGAGCGCTTTCTGCACATGTTGCGCATCGTTAAAATCAAATCGCCGATGTCGCTCGGGGTCTGGGGATTGATCTTTTTCTCGGGAGCCGCCGGTGCGAACGTGGCTAGAGAACTCGCCGATGCGGGCGTACTGCCGCGATGGATGCGTCATTTGGCGCCGAGCGTTACCACTCCGCTGCAGGCCGTCCTCGGCGCCTTCGTCGCAGGTTACACCGGCGTGCTGCTCTCGGCGACCGCCATTCCCTTATGGGGCGCGGGGAAAAAACATATTCCCGCAGCATCGGTCTGCTCCGGCTTTGCCGGGGCGTGCGCCCTCGCCGGCCTGCTGGCAACCATCGAAGGCAACCA
>DATKQG010000023.1 GCA_035532835.1 Candidatus Dormiibacterota bacterium | reverse complement strand
TGTCGGGTGCTTGGTAGATCACCGTGCGCGCCCCGGGCGCAAGCGCCGAGATGATCTGGATATCGAGGGCGGCTTCGAGGTCTTTCGTGGTTTGTATGTCGTGCTGTAACGCCGCGTTATCGATGCGCTTGATGATGGGCGGCGAGGACGTTACACCCTGCGCGGCCATGCAACGGGAGAAATCATCGGCTTTAAACTCGCCGCGAAATTGCACGATTCCGACGGTAACGCCCGTTCCATCGGCATCGGGGAATTGGTAGCGATCGATCACATCGCTTGCGCTAAGCGGTATCGAGTGCCGCTGCAGCGGCCCGAGCCGAGACGAGCGAGGCCACAGGTGCAGCCCGAAGATGCCGCTGACGATGGTTGCGATCTCCGGCGGCACGTGAAGGCTGCCCGAACGATGCCGGAACCGGTTACCGTCGCCGTCGGTGAAGATGGCCACCGTCGCCCCGAAAGCCTCAATCAAGCGATCGAGCGGGCCACTGACGACCATCGACCGCCAATGCGATTCCACGACGTGGATATCGAAGCCGGCGCAATAAGCACGAAAGAGTTCGCGGTCGGCTGGGTCCGCATCGGTTTGCGCCAGCAGCGAGGAGCGCCGCTCATAGCTCCGCTGTAAAGGCGGCGTGGCGCCGAGCGCAGATGCGCGGTCGATGGCGAGATCGCCGCCGCGCTTAGGGTGCAGCCACGCCGTCAGCCGAACCTCGGCGCTCGACTCGACATTCTCCGCGAACGAGCTGCCGGGCCAGATTGCGCGGTGGGTATGCGGAATTAGGACGCGCATCTGGAGTTCATTCCGCACTACGGAGGCGCGATCCGGGGGGCCGAGCAGCGTAATTAAAAACGCCTGTGAATACAGGCGTTTCTTCATTGGTAGCCCCAACCGGATTCGAATCTGAGTCTGGCGATGACGACGAGTAACGGCTAGTAGCGGAAAGCCTTGTCCTGTAAGGTTTGCGGCTCGTCCTGGTTTCGGCGCAGGTCGTCCAATCTCGACCCGTGGCACCGAGTTCGTGCCACAACGGTGCCACGCCGACGACGAGCGGAGGCCGCTAGCACCCGCGTTAAGCATCGCATGGCGCCACAGGTTCAACCACGATCGATGCGCGTCACCAGCGCCAAGGGAACAGGCCAAGACGGCGCTCCCGTGTTGACCGCTGGTTCCATCCAAGCAAGAGCGAAGCGAAGCGCCGTGAACGATCAAAGGCGACTTGCGAAAACAATTGCGGATGGCGCATACTGAGAATCATGCACCGGCTCGTCGGAACGCTGTTCACTTTCGCCTTCATGGCCATCGCGGCGTTCATGGTCTACCGCGTTGGCAAAGCGACCGTCGAGAACATCAAGGGCGGCGGCATACTCATCGGGATGTGGTTCCTGGCGCTGATCGGCCTCATGGCGAACGGCCTAAGATGACCGCGCTGAGACGGATCTACGTCGCGGCGTGCGCGGTGGTGGCGACGGGCTGGCTGACCTACGTCATCGCGAGGTTCGCTGTCGGCACATCCGCGTTCTGGCCCCCGACTGATCTCGCGAGTGCCGCGTGCCTGGTCGTCGGGATCGTCGCCCTCGTGCCGCTTGTCTTCATGGCGATAGCCCTCCTCGTCTCCATGGCCTCCTCGTCTACATGGCGGTAAGCCTGTAACAAACGTGAGGTTTGCCGCCGGAGGCCTTTGTACTTGACCCAGACCGTGCGTGCAACCCGTTCCCCCCGCGATAATTGCGAACCCGCGCGACTAAGAACGGCCCTGACCCCGGGCCAAAAAATCCGCGAAAAATCGCCCCGGCATCTGCGGCACACGGCTGCTGTTTACGGCGACTTGCGCCTGCTGTTCTCAGGCGCTGTTCCCGGCTGCTGGTCTAGCCGTTTCAGCAGCCTATGTCTGGCGTAAAAGCATCCGACGAGAGGGGCGATTCAGCAGGCGCGAAATGAGCGAATTCAGCAGCCGTAAAATGAGTCTACCCGTGGCATGCCTGCCCCGTATCTCGCGCGCGAGCCGCTACTGCCCGAGTGCTTGGCACCAGATGTTTTTCGTCTTTAGCGCCTCTTTGCGAACGAGGCTGAACTGAGTTGCGTAGGCGAGTTCGTTCAATTGCGCGCACGCAAGAGCAATCCACGGATCGCTGTTATTGTCGGATGCGTTTGCTAGGTCTTGGTCATGGGCTAAGAGATATTGGTCATGGGCGTACTGATCCGACGTTTCCTTGCTGCAGCCGTACCACAAGTCCGATGCCTTTTTGAATTGGCGCCGCGCGCGCCTAAAGTCCCCCATGTTAAAGGCGTCAGTCGCAGCTCTCTCGTCACCAAAGGCGGCACGCCCCTGCGAACAGTCGTTCTCTAGCATGTATCCCACTGTGCCGTGTGCGCGGGCAGCCGACGATGCCACAGGATACGCGACGACAGCCGCGATTAGCAGGGCAACGGCGATATTCTTAAAGGGCGCCGCGCGTCGGCCTGGGTTCTTCGGTATTGCGAGCACTCGAAACCCTCCCGCACTGTCTTACAGCGATGAGGCCCGTCGGCCTCCGCGACCGGCCTCATCGCTGGCAATGTTCGGCGTTCGATGCGCCGCACCGACGGCAGTGCTCGTCGGCCGCGTGCCCGATAAAGAATGGACACGGTGGCGGCATCGGTAAGAAGAGGCCCTCGCGTAAGAGCGCGCTCTCCGCGATAGCGCGCTGCCGATCAGCGGGAAGGTCCAGGAACGAGAGAAGGTCGCGCTTGAGTAGCGCAGTCGCCTCCCATGCGATCCGCATGCTTTCGGCGTACTCCGGCGCGGGCGACCCTACGGGAAAGGCTGCTTCGATGCGCTCGTCACGTCGGCGGATGGTGCCGCCCGAAAGCCATACCAAGCCCACGACCGTCGCCGGGGTGAGGGGCGTGGAGGGCTACCGTGTCCATAGAGCCTCCTCGGATTCACCGCCGCTATCGAGGGCCCGAAGCGTCCCAGGTTCGGACTTGGCGGCGGCGTCGAAAGGCAACCCGAGCGCCCTGTTTTCTCTCGGTTCATTGCCCTGGCCGATTCCGTTTTTCCGTTCCGGGTATATATGTGGGAACGGCGGGACGGAATCCGAAACGAGGCTGAAAGCACCGTCGCTATTGGATTTATTCCGTTCCCGATTCTTTTCGGTGCCGCCGTTCTCGCCGGTAAACGCGGGAACGGCATTTTCGCTTTCGACGGCGAGAGTGAACAGGTAGGGATCGCCCTTCCTGCCGCTACCGTCGCGGATGGCTTCCCCGCCCTCGACCAGCTCCGCGAGTACCTTGACAGTGGTAGCTCGGCGACCCTCTACGGCGTTGAGTATTACGTCGCGGGCCAGGGGGCAGTCAGCGTTCTGCAGCATGTCGAGAACCGCTGCGGCGGCGCGGTGTTTGTCAGCATCTGCCGCTGTCCCGTCGGTCGAGAGCAAGCGGGTTTCGAGATCAAGCGTGAGCAGCGTCTTCTCCAGGTCAATTCCGTACCGCTGAAAACTGAAGACCGTGCGCTCGCGATCATGCCGACGTAGTTCGACTAACGTATCGACCGCGCCGAACAAAGCGGTCGAACCTAAGACTGCATCTCCGTCGTCGCCGCCGGCCTTCTTCCCGTGGTGGCTCGCGGCGAGGTGCGCGCCGCAAGAGCGGGCCAGGTCGCAGAGGGCCCCGAAGGCGTTGGTGACGAGGGCATAATCGTTCAGGTCGCGCAGCTTTGCGAACCGTTGGAATGTATCGACAACGATCAAAGCTGGGGCATACTGCTCGACGACGCGCTGGAGCCACGCTCCCGCGTCGTCTGGGGTCCGCGCGCAATGAAAGTGAACGGGGTCGCCTTCGCCTGCGCCCATTGCGCGAAATGCTCGCGCGAGCTCCGATGGTTTATCCTCGATCGCGAGGTAAACGACCACGCCTTGCGTCGTAGCGCGTCCAAGAAACGGCTCGCCGCGCGCTACAGCGAATGCGAGGTTCTGAAGCATCGTGCTTTTGCCGACCTTCGGCTTCGCAACAAATAGCGACGTACCGCCGTCAGGCAAGAGGCCTTCGACGAGCCACTTGGGTTCGATAGCTTGCGAACGCAGTAACTCGCCCATAGAGACAAGATTATCGGCACGATCTATTTCGGAAGATTGCGAATGGTTTTGCGCTGCAATCTGTTCGAGATTCGCAATGATTCGGCTCGCCGTGCTCATTGGACAGCCCGCCCGTGAATACGAGAGCGCGCAAGCAGACCTGCGGCGGCGGCATCACGGCGACGACGTTCGGCGGCGACATCGCGAAGCGCGCGCATAAATGTGGCTGCGAAATCCCGCTCGGCGAGATCGAGCGAATCGGGCTCGTCGCCCGCATCCGCGCGTCGGCAAGCGTCAGCGGCATCGAGCGGATCGTCTCCGATTGCGACGAGCAGCTTGTATGAGCGCAGCCGTTTCTCGTATTCGTCCGGGTCTTCAAGCGCGAGAAGTTCGACATCGCGCCCTGTTTGGATCGCCGTCACGATGGCAGAATCGCTTCTGCGTGCGTTGTCCCCGCGGGCGCGTTCATACCGAGGAGACGATCAAGCGCCGCCCGCGGCACGACGATGCGCCGAGGTGAGATGCGGATCGAGGGGATTCGGCCAGCACGCACACCTTCGTAAGCCGCTGCCCTGCCGATACCGAGAATCCTCGCAGCCTCGTTGACCGTAACCGTCGCTCGCTCATTACCAATCGACATTTGTTCCTTTCTTGCTGGAGCGCACCGGGCGCGCCAAGAACACCCCTAGCGTAACAAGGGGTTCTAGGACAGTAAGTAGAAATAGTGGCAATGCCTCGAATGACCCCGGATTTTAGTCGATATGTGAACGCGCGATGGCTGCCGTTCTTGGTTGAACACGTGTTGCGAACGAGTCCAACTCTCCAGCCTCTAACGCTCAACGACTTTGATACCGCTGCTTTGGAATTGTTCGATTATCGCGGCGTCGTAAAAGTTACCGCTCTTGCGCATCAGATTGCGAAGCGAGATCGCGGAGGCGAAAGCGAAGCGAATTGGGTTCGAATGATCCGACGTTGGATCAACGAAAATCGAGCGCCCGAGCCGGAAACAATTCGTCGCGTTCTTGACTCGCTAGGGTTCGATTGGCTCATTGGGCTCGGGCGGTCCGGTTACAAGCAACACGCGATTGCCATGCTGCATGTCCTAAACTGTCGCATGGGTGGTCAGTCGCGCGTCGTCGCGCAAGCGCGAGCGATATTCACAGGGTCCGACTATGAGCGAAACAACGTCGGCGACCGAAGTCTATGGGCATTCAAAGCGACGGCAGCGCCGAGCGAACGGAAGTCCGACGTGCCCCATCTCAGGCGGCTGCACAGAGCCGCAGAAGAGTGCTGGGGATCGGGACGCACCATTCCTACGCGATGCACACCGCCGCATGACCTGCCCGCCTCAAGACTGTTGTACGTGGCATGGATGCTACTCGATCACGCGTCCTCAAGTCGCAGTGGATCGCTCGAAACGCGCCTGCGTGCTATCGATGAAAGCGTGGTGCGCGAGGTCCAGGCTTGGGCTAACGCTATTGCGCCGCGGGAACCAACTCTTACAAGAGTGTCGTCAGATAATCGCAAGAAGGGAACAATATGAAGGGTCATATTATCCGTGGCCGCGTTGACGGTACATGGTATCTTCGCGTGGAACTTGATCGTGCGCCGAGCGGCTCCCGGCGTCAGCGGCGGGAAACGATTCGGGGAACAAAGGCGGACGCCCAACGTCGTCTGCGCGATATGTTGCGGGACGCCGAAAACGGTGGCTTCGATGCGACACGCATGACCGTGAAGGAACTTCTCGTGGGCGTTGTAGACCCCCAGCACGAGTGTTCAGATAAATGCAATCCTTCAGACGAGCGCCACGGGCGTACGGGAGGATGGCTTGAGTCGGTTGAGCAGCGCGTTGGCACGCGCACGTTCGGGAGTTATAAGGGATATGTGAGAAATCATATCCTTCCCGCGCTCGGCAGTATCCGTATCGCGGCTTTGCGGACCTCGCACATTGAGGCTGCGCGTGCTAAGTGGATCAAAGAGACTCGAATCAAGCGAATCATAAGCGCCGAGCGCGCTTTGTCGATGCGTACCGTTAAGCATATAGCGGACACGCTCAAATCAGCTTGCTTATGGGCGATTCAGATGCAACTTCTCACGCGCAACCCTTGCGCTTCGCTGAGTAAGATTAAAGTCGTGACCAAAGAAATGTGTACGGTCGGCGCCGATGGCGTGCGCGCCTTGCTCTCGGCCGCTACCGGCACCGAGCTACAGTTGCCCATCGCCGTACTGGTTGGCACGGGCCTTCGTCGCGGCGAGCTAATGGGGCTTCGCTGGTCCGATATTGACCTGCAAGGTGCTAAGCTTACCGTCCGGCGCAGCGTTGAAATGGTGGATGGGCAGCGGCGCGAGAAGTCGCCGAAGACCGCCCGTAGCGCTCGCACCATATCCCTCGCCTCTTTCGTCGTGGATGCGCTGCGGAGGCAGCGCTTTGAACAGAACGAGCGACGTGCTCTGTTGGGTCTCGGGAAGGATGGAAACGCGTACGTCTTCGACCGCAAGGACGGCACTCTGTGGAATCCAGACTCACTCTCATGGTCGTTCGCTCAATTCATCCGGCTCTCGAAGCTCCCGAAGATTAGGCTCCACGACCTGCGGCACTCGTTCGCGACGATCGCGCTGCAAGCGGGGGTCGATCTAAAGACCATTTCAGCCTCGCTTGGGCATTCGGCCATCGGCGTAACGGCAAACACATACCTGCATGCCGTGGAGTCCTTGCAGAAGTCGGCTGCGGATCGCATCGAAGACGTGTTGGGAGAGGCGGTCGGTTTCGGGTTAGCGACGGCACCGGACGCCAAAAATAGATGCTCGGTGCCACAACGGTGCCACAAAGCCGCGGCGACAACGAAAAAAGCCCGTGGTTACAGGCTTTCGTTGGTAGCCCCAACCGGATTCGAACCGGTGTTACCGCCGTGAGAGGGCGGCGTCCTAGGCCTCTAGACGATAGGGCCATTTATGCTCCCGGTCATGGACTCGAACCACGATAACAAACTTCAGAGGCTTGCGTCCTACCATTAGACGAACCGGGAATGGCAGCGACCGTAATACTACATGAAGGGCTTTCGTCCTGGCAACCACCTTGGGCGAGCGCGAATAGCTCCCCAGGCGGTTCAGCGAACCGGCTGAGGCGTTGGCGTGATCCAGCGTTCGGCGAAGATCGCGTGTCGCAGGTCGTCCTCCAGGTGGAAGAACCGCTGCGCGGCAACGTCACTAAGGCTCACCTCGCCTGCGTATGAAGCCGTGCCGAGCGTCGTGGTTACGCCACACCAGCTGACGATGATGCCATCCTCGGGGCCGTCCAGGTACACTGGCGGGATCGGGGTAAGGCGCAGTTCGAAGAACCGATCGCGACGCAAGATGCCGAGTAACCGCTGAAAGGTCCCGAGCTGGTCCGCGGCAACGAAGTAGCCCCGAAGCCTTGTGCCGTGCTTCGCCGTCAGCCACGCATCCGCGTGTACCCCCTTCGGCCCCGTCGGGTAGAGCGTGCCGGTAAACGAATACTTCGGGTGCATTTTGTCGACTAGTGAAGATTGCTCGACGCTGATGTAGGTGATGTCCCGATACGCCGGGGGCGCGCCCTGCACGCACGAGGCTGGCGCTGCGATCGGCGCGAGGCCGAGCAGCATCCCTATCACGGCGATCGTGGCCTTTATGCATTTGCCGACGGGCATGCCGCTATATGAGCGATGCTCTTCGCAATTCCTCGTGCGGCGCTGCGTTTAGGCTTCGCTCGCGGAGGAAAGTACTCGAGGGGCGAATGGAGTTTGCTTGGCGGTTCACACGTCTTGTAGGAGGTTTTCCAGGGTGCAGGCCATCGTTTTGGTTGGTGGGGAGGGGACGCGGTTGCGTCCGCTGACGTTCGGGACGCCCAAACCGATGGTGCCGATTATGGGTGTGCCGTTCTTGGCGCGCACGATGGAGCGGCTCTCCGAGGCGGGCATCCACGAGGTGATTCTGCCGGCGGGCTACATGCCGCAGGCGATCATCGACTATTTCGGCGACGGCTCGCAGCTCGGGATGAAGATTACCTACGTCATCGAGGCGACGCCGCTGGGCACGGCCGGCGCCATCAAGAACGTGGAGGAGTACATCACCGGGCCGTTCGTGGTGCTCAACGGCGACGTCCTCACCAGCCTCGATCTGCGCGCGATGATGGCCTTTCATAAGGAGAAGGGCGGCTTCGGCGCGCTCCACCTCATCCGCGTCGAGGACCCCTCGTCCTTCGGCTGCGTAGTCCACGATGAGAACGGGCAGATCTCGGCCTTCGTCGAGAAGCCGGCCCCCGGCACCGCGCCGACCGATGAAATTAACGCCGGCACCTACCTGCTGGAGCCGGGCATCCTCGATTTTATCCCCGCCGGGCGGCCGGTCTCGATCGAGCGCGAGACCTTCCCGCAGATCATCGCCGCCGGCAAGGGCTTGTTTGCCTATACTACCGACGATTACTGGATCGATCTCGGGCGCCCCGAGCAGTACCTTGCCGCGCACCGCGATATCATGGACGGGTCCATGCCGCTGGCGATCGAGCCCGGCATCAGCGGGGCGGGCGCAGCTTTGCTGGCAGGGCACCCGGGCGTCACCCAGCCGGTCCACGTCGACGAGGACGTCGTCGTCGATCCCTCGGCCAAAATCGGGCCAAATGTGGTTCTAGGCCGTGGTTGCCGCATCGGCGCGGGCGCGGTCGTGCGTGAATCGGTGCTGTGGGACGGCGTGGTAGTGGGCGATGGCGCGCATATCGACGAATCGATCGTTGCCTCAGGCTCGCAAATCGGTGCCGATGCAACCGTGGGCGCCGGAAGTGTGATCGGTCATCATATAACGATCGCGCCGGGCACCGTGCTCGATCCGGGTAGTCGCGTCGGCCCTACCGCGGCGAGCGCGCGCTAGTTCGAGGTTTACCCTCTAGGCTTGGTTGGGTAGACTACCGATAGCTTACAGACTTTTCCGTTGGAGTTGAAAAGAGATGTTACCGAGAACCGTGGATCCGCTTACAGATATCGCGGTTCCGCGCGTGCTCTTTCTCGGTTCGTTTCCTCCCCGCGAGTGCGGCATCGCGACGTTTATGAACGACGTCGTCACCTCGTTCGATCGTGAATTCGGCACGCGCAGCGATGTGATCGCGGTCGATGAGCCGGGCGGCGATGCGCGCCGTTACGGCAGCCAAGTCGTTGCGCGATTCAATCAAGACGATCGCGAGAGCTACCAACAGATCGCGCGATTCATCAACGAGCATCCGGCGGAGATACTCAACATTCAGCACGAATACGGCCTCTTCGGCGGCGAGCGTGGCGAATGGTTGATCGATCTGCTGCGCGCGGTTGAAAAACCCGTAGTGATCACGCTGCACACCGTATTGCCGGAACCGGATGAAACGATGTTGCGCGTAACGCGCGAGATCTGCGAGCAGGCTTCGAAGGTGATCTCGCTCTCCGAAACCGGCAAGCATTTGCTCGAAGAACGCTACGGCATCGATCCCGGCATCCTGCGCGTCGTCCATCATGGCGTGCCCGACGTGCCGTTCCAAAGCACCGATGCGGCCAAGGCATCGTTCGGCATCGGGCAGCGGCTCGTCATTTCCACGTTCGGTTTGATCAATCGCGGCAAGGGGCTCGAATTCGCGATTCAAGCGATGCGCCAGGTGGTGAAGCGCCATCCGGAAGCGCTCTATCTCATTCTGGGCGAAACGCACCCCGTCGTGCGCCGCCAAGAAGGCGAATCGTACCGCGAGTCGTTGCAGAGCATGGTGCTGGAATACGGCTTGCAACGCAACGTGCAGTTAATCGATAAGTATCTCGATTTCGACGAGCTCGTGACGTATCTCCAAGCGACCGACATCTATTTAACGCCATACCTCAACCCGGTGCAGATCGTGAGCGGAACGCTCGCGTATGCGGTCGGTTGCGGCAAGGCGATCATCTCCACGCCGTACTTGTACGCGCAGGAGTTGCTCGCGCATAATCGTGGCTTTTTGTGCGTATTCCGCGACGCGGAGTCGATTGCGGAAGACCTCATGATGCTGCTCGACGATCCCTCGCTGCGGCGCGCGACCGAACGGCGTGCATACCGCTTCGGGCGACAGATGACGTGGCCGCACGTCGCGAGCGATTACGGGCGGCTCTTCAGCGAACTCTGCCCGCCCGGCGAGCTCGCGCTCGTCACGTCGGCGTAACGACGGATGGCGATCGCACTTCCGACCCTCGAGTACCTCGCGCTCTTGAGCGACGACACCGGCGTGATTCAGCACGCGGTGGAATCGATCCCGAACCGCTCGACGGGGTACTGCACCGACGACATTTCGCGCGCGTTTATGGTCGCGCTGGCGTACCAGCGGGTGATGCCGCAAGATGCGCTTGCGCAGCGGTTGGCGAGCACCTACCTTTCGTTTCTGCAGAACGCGCAGCTCGAAGATGGACGCTTCCATAACTTCATGGACTACGATCGCACCTGGCTCGACGACGTGGGCACGCACGATAGCTGCGGGCGCGCAATGTGGTCGCTCGGCTACGGCATGCGCTATGCCGGCGACGAGGCCTGGCAGCGCGTCTGCGCGCGGCTGCTCGAGCGGGCGGTCACCTGCGTCGAATGGCTGGAGCATCCGCGGGCCGAGGCCTACGCGATGATCGGGCTCGCCCACGCGTGCGCCGTGCATGCCGAGCCGCGGGCGCGGGCGGCGCTGCGAGCGCTCGGCCAGGCGTCGGTCGCGCGGTACGAACGAGAACGCGCCGATGATTGGGAGTGGTTCGAGCCGGTGATGACGTACGACAACGCTCGCTTGCCCGAGGCGCTGCTCCGGGCCGGCAAGGTGCTCGGCGAGCAGCGATTCATCGATGTGGGGCTGCGGACGCTCGCCTTCTACGAAAGCGTCACCATCGAGGACGGTATCTACGTGCCGATCGGCAACGACGGCTGGTACCCGCGCGGCGGGGAGCGGTCGCGCTACGCGCAGCAGCCGCTGGAGGCGGTCGGGCTGGTCGACGCGGAGCTCGCGGCCTTCGCGGCACTGCCGGAGGCCGGCTACCTCGCGAGAGCGGAGTTGGGCCTGGCCTGGTACCACGGCAAAAACTCACGGGGCGCGGTAATGGCGGCAAACGGCGGGTGCTTCGACGGCCTCTCGGAGGACGGGGTGAACCACAATATGGGCGCCGAGTCGTCGCTTTCGTACCTGTCCGCCTCCTTCGCCTTGGCGGCCCAGCGCGGAACGAGCCTACGGATCGCGACCCGCTAACTTCCCGGAAAAATCCAGAAGGAAAAGGGCGAAAAAAGGGCGACAAGCCCCTAAAGCTGGGCATGCTCTGCGGTCCGAGGCGAAAACGCCTCCCGTGGCGAATATCTACCAGATGATCCTGGAGACCGAAGCCCTCAACGACGTTCAATCGCAAGCCGTACGACACACCGATGGACCGGTGTTAATTTTTGCCGGAGCCGGCAGCGGCAAGACGCGCGTGCTCACGCACCGCATCGCCTATCTGCTTGGCGAGAAGCGTATCGCCCCCGATAACATCCTGGCCGTCACGTTCACCAACAAAGCGGCGAACGAGATGAAGACGCGCCTGGAACGCATGGTCGGCGCCGTCGGGCGCGACGTGTGGGTCGGCACGTTCCATTCCATGTGCGTGCGCATTCTGCGCCGCGACGGTTCGCGCATCGGCATCGCGCCCTCGTTTGCGATTATCGACGATACCGACCAGCGCCAGCTCGTCAAAGAGATTCTCGACGATCTCGATTACGACGAACGCCAGATGTCGGTCGGCTCGTGCCTTCACGAAATCAGCAAGGCCAAGAACGCGCTGCTCTGGCCCGAGAAGTACATCGAGACGCAGACGACCGTGCTGGGCGAACGCTACGGCAACGTCTACACGGAGTATCAGCGTCGCCTCGCCGAATCGAACAGCCTCGATTTCGACGATTTGATCGTGCGCACGATCGATCTGCTCGAGCGCGATAAAGACGCGCGAGAGAAGTACCAGAATCGCTTCAAGTACGTGCTGGTCGACGAATACCAGGACGTCAATATCGCGCAGTACCGCTTGGTCGCGATCTTCGCCGGCAAGCACAAGAACATCACCGTCGTCGGCGATGACGACCAGTCGATCTACTCGTGGCGCGGCAGCGATTACAAAATGATCCTGCGCTTCGAAACCGATTTCCCGGGCGCGAAGGTCTTCAAGCTCGAGGAAAACTATCGCAGCACGCAGACTATTCTCGACGCGGCCAATGCCTTGGTCGAGAACAACAAGACGCGCGCGCCGAAGAAACTGTTCACCAACCGCATGCAGGGCGAGCCGATTACGGTTTACGCCGCTGCGACCGAGCGCGACGAAGCGCGTTACGTTACGGAGAAGGTGAAGGAGCTGGTTCGCGAGGGTTCGGCCTATCGCGATTTCCTGATCCTGTATCGTACCAACGCGCAATCGCGCGTATTCGAAGAAGCGCTGATCGCCGACGGCATTCCGTACCGTGTGGTCGGCGGCGTCGGCTTCTACGCCCGGGCCGAAATCAAAGACGTCATCGCGTACCTGCGCTACATCCTGAACCCGTCGGATGCGCTTGCTTTCAAGCGCATCGTCAACGTGCCGCGTCGCGGCATCGGGCAGCAGACGCTCGCATCGCTCGTCCAAGCGGCGACCACCTCGAAGGTCTCCGTCGGCGAAGCGATCTTCCACAGCGACTTGCTGCGCACCGCGGTGCCCAAGAAACTCAAAGAACTCGAGCGCTTCGCCGAGCTGATCGGCAATTTCCGCGGCCGCGTCGACGACATGGGCGTGGCCGATCTGGTCGTCGCCGTGATGGAAGAATCCGGCTACATTCGCGAACTGCAAGCCGAAGAGACGCACGATGCGCGTGCGCGCTTGGAGAACCTGCAAGAGCTGGTCGGCGTCGCGCGCGATTACGAAGGCAACGATCCGGAAGCGTCGCTCGCCGGGTTCCTCGCCAACATCGCGCTCATCAGCGATCTCGATTCACTCGATCCCGATTCGTCGTACGTCACCTTGATGACGCTGCACGGCGCGAAGGGCTTGGAGTATCGCCACGTCTTCCTCACCGGTTTGGAAGAGGGCGTCTTCCCGCACACGCGGGCGATGACCGACATGGACGAACTCGAGGAAGAGCGTCGCCTGGCCTACGTCGGCGTGACGCGTGCGATGGATCGCCTGATCCTCACGTACGCCCAGCGTCGCGCGCTGTTCGGCAACACCTACTCGTATCCGAAGTCGCGCTTCCTCGAAGAGATGCCGAACATCGTCGTGCTCGAGAGCGAGAACGTCTCGTTACCGCGCCCGGCGGGCGGCCGCTGGCGCGAGGTCGCGATCCACGAATCGGCGGGCGCCGGCATGGAGATGAATCTGCATAACGGCGATCGCGTGCGCCATCCCAAATGGGGCGAGGGCGTGATCAGCAATCTCGCGGGTGCGGGCGGCGACGGTTTGGTGACGATCGATTTCCCGAACGTCGGCCAGAAAATGCTGATGCTCAAGTACGCTCCGTTGGAAAAACTCTAGGGAGCTTCCCGAGTGGTTCGCGTTGCAGTAGCCGGTGCGCTCGGACGCATGGGTCGCGTGGCTCATGCCGCGTTGCTCGACGCGCCCGGCGTTACGTTTGTGGGGGGCCTGGCGCACGAACGCGTCGAGGCCGAATCGATCGTTGACGATCTGGATGAGTTGGTGCAGCGCTTCTCGCCCGACGTGCTGCTCGATTTGACGACCCATCCATCGACGGTGGCCATCTCGATGGCGGCGCTGGAATTGGGCGTGCGCCCCGTTATCGGTGCCACGGGATGGACGGCGGAGGAACGCACGGCGTTGGAAACCCTGGCCCTCGATCGCGGGCTCGGCGCGATGTTGGTTCCGAATTTCGCGATTGGGGCAGCGTTGATGGTGCGCTTCGCCGAGATGGCGACGCGCTTCTTTCCGACCGTTGAAATTATCGAGCTTCACCACGACCAGAAAAAAGACGCGCCCTCAGGCACCGCGCGGTTCACCGCCGAGCGCATCGTCGCGCAGGGCCGGGTTGCCCATGTCCCGATTCACAGCGTGCGGCTGCGCGGCTTGGTCGCGCATCAAGAAGTGCTGTTCGGCAATACCGGCGAGGTGCTGACGATTCGTCACGATTCGCTCTCGCGCGAATCGTTCGTGGCGGGCATGTTGGCCGCGTCGCAGTGGGTGATGCGGGCACAAGGGCTCGTCGTCGGCCTCGATGCGATCTTGGACGAGAAGGGATAGCGACATCGTAACGGTAGCGGTCGTCGGCGCAACCGGCGTCGTCGGCGAAACGATTCTGCGCGTCTTGGAAGAGCGGAGCGTTCCCATTGGGGAGCTCGGCGTCTTCGCATCGCGCGCGCGCGCTAACGCCGTGCGCTACGGCCAGCGCTTGCTCGACGTGGAACCCGCAACCGAAGCGGCGCTGGCGAAATACGACGTCGTGTTCTTTGCGAGCGGCGAGGACGCGAGCGAACGCTTCGTCCCGGCATTGCTGGAACGCGGCGCGGTCGTGATCGACAACAGCTCGACGTATCGCATGGACGAGCGCGCGCCGCTCGTCGTACCGGAAGTGAACGGCGACGTGGTTGCGCGGGGCGACCGGCTGTTCCCGGTGGCGAATTGTACCGCGATCATCCTCTGCATGGCGCTTGCGCCCATCCGCAACGTCGCCGGCCTGCGCGCCGTGCGCGTGGCGACATATCAGGCCGCGAGCGGCGCGGGGCGCGCCGGGCTCGACGAGTTGCTCGCCGACGAGCGCGCCGTGGTCGATGGGCTGGCCGAGCCGCCCGTAAAGGTGTTTCCGCACCATCTCGCGCGTAACGTCGTGCCGCAGATCGGGCAGATCGATGCCGACGGCAACACCGGCGAGGAGCGTAAAGTCCGCGAAGAGACGCGCAAGATGTTGGGCTTACCGGAGCTGTTCGTGAGCGCGACGACGGTGCGCGTACCGGTCCGCACGGCGCATTCGGAAGCGGTGTTCCTTGAGACCGAGCGCGATACGAGCGTGGCGGAACTTGCGGAAGCGTTCGCAAGCGCGCCGGGCGTGGTCTTTCACGCGCAGGGCATCGTGACGCCGCGCGATGTGGAAGGCAGCGATCTGGTGCATGTGGCGCGACTGCGTCAAGAAGACGAAGGCTCGAAACGCGCCTTTGCGCTGTGGTGCGTCGGCGACCAGCTCCGCAAGGGCGCGGCCACCAACGGCGTGCAGATTCTGCAACTGTTGCTTGCGAGAGGATTCGTGCAAGCGTGACCCACGAGCGACGGGCAGTTCTCAAATTCGGCGGCACGTCGGTTGCCACGCGCGACCAGCGGGAGCTCGCCTTCGCGCGCATTCGCGACGCGCGCGCCGACGGTTTCGCAACCGTTGCGGTAGTCTCGGCGATGGGGCGCGCGCCCTCGCCCTATGCGACCGACACGCTGCTCGAGGCGATCGACGGCCGAAGCGGAAGCGCGAACGCCGACATGCTGCTCGCGTGCGGCGAGCTGCTTTCGGCCGCCATTTTTGCCGACGAACTCACCGCCGCGGGCGTTCCCGCGCGGGCGCTTTCGGGCGCGAACGCCGGCATCGTCACCGATGCGCACTACGGCGATGCGACGATCCTGCGCGTCGATGCCGAGCGCATCGAACGCATGCTCGACGAGGGCATCGTGCCGGTCGTGGCGGGCTTTCAAGGCGCGACCGAAGACGGCATGCTCACGACGCTCGGACGCGGCGGAACGGATCTTTCGGCGATCGCCATCGGCAATGCGATCGACGCCGAACGAGTGGACATTTATACCGACGTGAGCGGCGCCATGACGGCGGATCCGCGCCGCATCGAACGTGCGCGCACGATCGAGCGCGCATCGCTCGAGGAGATGACCGAGCTGGCCGAACACGGCGCCAAGGTGATGCACCACAAGGCCGCCGACTACGCGCAGCGCACGCAGACGCCCTATACGATCAAAGGCCTGGCAACCGACCGCGGCACGCTCGTGGTGGACGGCGTCGATCATCATCGCCCGGTTACCGGCGTTACGTCCTCGGGCCGGCTCACGTGGGTGCGGATCATCCGCGGCGATATCGAAAACCCGCAGCAACGTATGCAGACGGAGCTCGAGATGTTCCGTCGCATGGCCGACGCGGGTATCTCGATCGATCAAGTCTCCATCAATCAGGCCGGCGTTTCGTTCGTGGTGCAGGGCGATAGCGCGAACGCGGTGCGCACGCTGCTGGGCGATCTGAACCTCGCGGTGCGCGTGCGCGAAGGCTGTTCGAAGATCTCCGTCGTCGGCTCGGGGATGCGCGGCACGCCTGGCGTTGTGTTGCAGGTCGTCACCGCGCTTTCGAACGCCGACGTCGAGATCATCCATTGCACCGATAGCAACATCACCATCTCGATTCTCGTCCCGGAGGCCGACGTGCAACGCGCCGAGGCCGCCGTCCACGAACACTTCGCACTCAACGCAGAAGAGGCACGCACATGAAGGCCCTGGGCAGTATCGTCACCGCGATGATTACGCCGTTCGACGACCGCGGCGGTGTCAACCTCGACGAAGCCAAGCGTCTCGCGCGCTGGCTGGTTTCGCGCGGCAACGACGGCTTGGTGATCGGCGGCTCCACGGGCGAGGGCATGACGCTCGATGCCGCCGAGCGCATCGCGCTGGTCTCCGCCGTCAAAGCCGCGGTCGGCGATAGCGCGATCGTCATCGCGAATGCGGGAACCAACGATACGCGCTCGTCGGTGAGCGGCGCGAAAGAGGCGATGGCGGCCGGAGCCGATGCGCTGCTCGCGGTCGTGCCGTACTACAACAAGCCGACGCAGAGCGGGATGATCGCGCACTTCGGCGCGATGGCCGACGCGGTGCCGCTGCCGATCGTGATCTACAATATTCCCGGGCGTACGGCGGCCAACATGCTGCCGGAGACGCTGCTGGAGCTGGCGCGCAAGCACCGCAACGTCGTGGGCGTGAAAGAATCCAGCGGCGATCTGAAGCAGATCGCGACGATCGTGCGCGATCGCGCGCCGGGCTTCGTCGTGTGGTCGGGCGACGACCATCTCTTTCTGCCGTGCCTCGCGCTCGGTGCCGACGGTATCGTGGGCGTCGCCTCGCATCTGTGCTCGCCGCGGTACCGCGAACTGTTCGACGCCTTCCGTGCCGGAGACGTCGCCCGCGCGGCCCAGATTCACGCCGAATTGCTTGCCTTGATGGACGGCCTGTTTTTGGTCACCAACCCGATTGCGGTAAAATGGGCGATGCGGCGCGCGGGTTTCAACGTGGGCGAATGTCGCTTGCCGCTCGACGGCATGCCGGCGGGGCTGGCGGAGCGGCTCGAACCGATTATCGCACCCTATGTCGCTTGAGATCCTCGGCTGCCGGTTAGACCCGATCGACGCGGATGAGGCGACGGAGCGAATTCTAGGCTTCATGCGCGAGCGCACCGGCGCGCAAATCGTTACCCTGGGAACCGAGATGGTCGTGTACGCGCAACGCGACGATGCGTTTCGCCGCATCGTGAACGCGTGCGCGCTCTCGCTCTGCGATACGGTCGGCCTGCTGCTGGTCGCGCGTCGCCGCGGCGCGCAGCTTGCGGAGCGGGTGACGGGCGTGGAATTGATCGAACACCTTGCCCGCAGGGCAGCCGGCGAAGAATTATCCGTCTATCTGCTTGGCGGCGCGGAAGGCGCGGCGGCCGACGCGGCGGCAGTGCTGGAAGCGCGCTTCCCGGGCCTGTTGATTGCGGGCGTGCGCAACGGCTATTTTGCGCCGGAGGAATCCGGGCAGATCGCGGCCGAGATACGCGCGAGCGGCGCCGCGTTGCTGCTGGTTGGGCTGGGTTCGCCGCGGCAGGAGCGTTGGTTAGCGGAGTATTTGGCTGCGAGCGGCGCCGGCGCCGGAATCGGCGTGGGCGGCTCGTTCAATGTGATCGGCGGCCGCGCCGAGCGCGCGCCGGTGCTCTGGCGCAGGCTCGGAGTGGAATGGCTCTATCGTTTGGTGAAAGAACCGCACCGTTGGCGGCGTCAAGTAGCGCTGCCCTATTTCGTGTGGCTGATCGCGCTCGATACGCTCGGCTTACGACCGAAGAAGGAGAGAACCGTTTCGTGAAGGCGATGATTCTGGCCGGCGGGCTCTCGACGCGGCTCTATCCGCTGACGAAGCAAGTCCCCAAGCCCCTGGTGCCGGTTGCGGGCGTGCCGAACGCCGTGCATTTGATCCGCTATTTGAAGGCCCATGGCTGCGACGAGATCGCGATCAACGTGCACTATCTCGCCGACGCGATTCTCGAAGCGTTGGGCGACGGCTCGAAGTTCGGGGTGCATTTGGAGTATTTACACGAACGCGAACTGATGGGGAGCGCGGGCGCGCTCAAGGCGATGGAACGCTTCTTCGCCGACGAAACGTTCGTCGTGGTGGGGTGCGACGATCTCACCGATCTGCCGCTCGACGATCTGCTCGCGTTCCACCGCGAGCGCGCGGCGATTGCGACCATCGGTTTGGTGGAACGCGAAGACGTCTCGCAGTACGGCGTCGTCGTGGTCGACGAGCGCGGCCGCATCACCGGCTTTCAAGAGAAGCCCGAAGCCGGAACCGAGCGCAGCAAGCTCGTGAATACCGGCATCTATGCGTTCTCGCCGGAGATTTTCGCGCACATCCCGGCCGATACGTTTTACGATTTCGGCAAACAGGTCTTTCCCGCACTGCAGCAGGCGGCCGCGGCGTTCTACGGCTTCGATGCGCGCGGAGCGTATTGGTGCGATATCGGCACGCCCGGCGAATATCGCCGCGCGAGCTACGATGTGGTGACCGGGCACTTTTCGATCCCGCAGACGCGCGCCCACGGGGCCGACCCCACCGCCGTTCTCGCGCCGCTCGCAATCGTCGACGGCGATGTATGGATCGGCGCGGGCGCACGCATAGAAGACGGCGCTCGCGTAATCGGCCCGGCGGTAATCGGCGATCGCGTCACGGTAGAGCGCAACGCGTCGGTCGTGCGTAGCATCGTGTGGGACGGCGCGACGATTGCCGCCGGCGCGTCGCTGACCGATGCGATCGTGGGGCGCGAGTATTTGGTCGCGCCGAACGTCGTGCTGGACGGCGCCGTGGTCGCGAACGACCCCGTAACGGCATAACGCGTCGGCCCCGGCCGTCGTAGGCCTTCGTATTAGGCGGCTCTAGCGGCGGCCCACGTTCGTCGTGAAAGACGAGCGTGTTTCGCAGGATCTTCGACGCCGTTTTTCCGCCGCAGTGTGCTTCGTGCGCGGCGGTTGGGTCCGGCCTGTGCGAACGTTGCGTGCCTAGCGGCGGCAGCATCGATCGTTCGCTAGCCTCCCTGCATGTCCGCGCGCTCGGTACGTACGACGGCGCGCTGCGTTCGGCAATTCTTGCGGTGAAGGACGGGCGTCGCGACGTAGCAGCCGCGTTAGGGGTGCGCATGGCTTCGCTCTATGCGCCCGGTCAATGGTGGGTTCCGGTACCGAGTTCGCGCGCGCGGGTGCGGACACGCGGCATCGACGGCGTGCGCATCATCGCGCGCCGGGCAGCCGGCGACGCGATTTGCATCGCGCTTCGACGAGCCGGAAGCGACGCACAGCGCGGGCGCTCGCGTACCGAACGCATCTCGGCGAGCGGACGATTTACGTGCCTAGCCGATGTGCGCGGGCTCGGCCTGGTGCTCTGCGACGATGTCTGCACGACGGGAAGCACCCTCGAAGACTGCGCCCACGAGTTGCGCATAGCCGGCGCACGCGTCGTTGCAGCGGTCGTGGTCGCATTGGCTTAGGTTAAGATGGACGTAGAGGAGCGCCTCTGGAAGCAGCACGACTCCCTCGCACAGGCATCGGGTGAAATCGTCGTGCTGCTTGGAAACGCCGACGGCCTACTCTACGGAGTGGTCGCGTTAGCCGTTGCGGCAGGTGGAGTGTTTACGATCATAAGGGGCGATGGGCTGGTTGCGGCGGCCATGGTGCTCCCGATATTCATAACGTTACGAGGAGTACGGAGATCGGTCGCGGCTTCTCGTAGCCGTGGCGAGGTAGAGTTTTTAGTGCGGGGTGGAGGCGAGGCCGCGCTTCAAATGGCGATCAATGCCCTTGGTGAGCATTTCGCTCATAACGAGTGGTCGCTAGCGAGCAAACGGTCAGCTCTCAGACTGGCCTGGAACTCGTGGCTCATCCTGGTCGGGTTGGGCGTAATCCCGCCCCTACTTGTAGTACTGCAAGAAACGATGCTAAAGTGATGTTGTGAAAGCGCACTTGGCGATGAAAGCATATTTCAAGAGGCTATTCGAGGATTTTCTTATAGCCGTTGCGCCGGAAGAGTACGCGTTTAAGCTCGTTCGCGAGCGCATGGAACGTGAAGATTAATTCATGCCGCTGCCAAGCAAATCGAGAAGACGATCTCACCGGGTCGTCTTTTCGCTTAGGTTGGGCGCCGAGTGAGCCTCTGCGGCGGTCTCTGTCGCCTTGGCGTAGAAGAGACGCAGCATGGAGACCCTGAGCGCGCTCGATCGCCTCTTTCTCGAACGCTCCTACGAATTGGCCGCGCGCGGCACCGGCAACACGTCCCCCAATCCGCAGGTGGGGGCGGTGATCGTGCGCGAGGGCGCGATTATCGGCGAGGGTTATCACCATCGGGCCGGGCTCGCGCACGCCGAAGTCGTGGCTCTAGCGCAAGCTGAAGATGCGCGCGGTGCGACCGTGTACGTTTCGCTCGAGCCGTGCAATCACATTGGGCGCACGCCCGCGTGCTCGCAGGCGCTCGCCGATGCGGGCGTGGCGCGCGTCGTCGTCGGCACGCTCGATCCAAATCCTAAGACCAACGGCGGAGGCGTGGCGACCTTGCGCGCGCGCGGCGTCCAAGTCGACGTTGCGAATGATGCGACGGCGCGCGCGCTGATCGAACGGTTCGCACGCGCGGTCGATCGCGATCGGCCCTATCTGGCGCTCAAGATGGCGATGTCGCTCGACGGTTACATCACCTCGCAGCCGGGGGTGCAAGAGTGGTTGACGTGCGAAGCAGAACGTCTCTACGTGCGCGAGTTGCGCATCGCCTACGATGCGGTGATGGTCGGTGCGGGGACGGTTCGAGTGGACGACCCGCAATTGACCGTACGGCCGGCGCACCATCGTTTGCGCGATTACGTGCGCGTGGTTGCGTGCGAAAACGATACCGTTTCAGAGACGTCGCGCGCGATCGCACACGTGGCCGATTACGCGCCGACGCTCGTGCTCGCACCGGCCGGCGCGCGCGGACGCTTCGAGAATCTGCGCAGAGATGCGGACGTGCTGTTCGTCGGCGACGCGACCTCGACGCAACTCGATCTGCCCGAAGCGATGCGCGCGCTCGCGCGACGCGGCATTCAAAGCGTGCTCTGCGAGGGCGGCCCAACCATCGGGGGACGCTTGATCGCCGCGGGATTGGTCGACCGGCTCTATTGGGCGATTGCGCCGGTATTGCTGCGGACCGATACCGCCGTGCCCGTATTAGCGGGTGCCGATCTTGCATCCTTACGTCAACGCTTGGCGATCGATAGCGTAGAGCGCGTCGGTGACGATGTCGTTATTTCGGGCACGCTTGGCCCCGCACACTCTGGAGGCACGGATGTTTAGTGGACTGATCGCGTATCGCGGGGCCATCGTAACGATGGATCGGCCGCCCAGCGGCGGTATGAGCTTGGCGGTGCGCTGCGAGGGCATCGCGGCCGAGAAGCCGGAACCGAAGGATTCGATTGCGGTGAACGGCACGTGCTTGACCGCGACGCGCATCGAAGGCGATGTGGTATGGTTCGACGTGGTACCCGAAACGATCGCCCGGACGAATCTGGGCGATCGCAGTATCGGCGAGAGCGTGAATCTTGAATATTCGTTGCGGATGGGCGACCGGATGGGTGGGCACTTCGTCTACGGCCACGTCGACGCACCCGCGCGCGTGATCGGGCGCAGCGCGGAAGGGCAGGGCGAGCGCATGCGCATCGAGCGGCCGCCGGAACTTGCGCCGATGATTGCGCAGAAAGCATTTATTGCCGTGGACGGCATCAGCCTCACCGTTGCGGCGGTCGACGACGGGTGGTTCGAAATCGCGCTGATCCCCGAGACGCTCGCGCGCACGACGCTCGGCGCGCGGCCGGTCGGATCGAAGGTGAATCTCGAAGTCGATCCGCTCGCGCGCTACGCGTATGCCGCGGCTTGCGCCTTGGCCGGCCCCGGGGAGGCGCGCTGATGCCCGCGTTTCGCGAAATGTTGGCGCCCGGTACGCGCACGTTTGAATCGCGGCTGCGCGTGCAGTGGGCCGATGTCGATATTGCCGGCATCCTGTATTTCGCCGCATACTGGCGCTTCGCGGAGTTGGCCGAGATGGACATGTTCCGCGAGCTCGGGTTTCCATACAATACCGTTTTCGATGAACTGGATTTCTGGTTGCCTCGGGTGAAAGCCGAAGCGCAGTACCATGCTCCGGCGCTGATGGACGATTGGTTGCGCATTCGCACCCACCTGGAGCACGTCGGCGCCTCGAGCGTGCGCTGGAGAAGCGTGGTCTTCAACGAGCGCACCGGCGAAGCGGGAGCCCAATTCGTCCTCACCGCCGCATGCATGGACCGCACCACGAAGAAGAGCAGGCCGCTCCCGGAACCGTTGCGCGAAGCGTTGCTCGGCGCGCTGAACTATTAAGATTGAGAGAACCGTCGCGTGCAAGATAGGGGTCAGGCGCGCGCTACGGAAGCGTTGCGGCGGAAAGAGGTTCTTTTATGAAAACTATTGCAGCGCTCTTTATAGCCGCAGGTATTCTTGCGTTTCCAACCCTCGCGTCGGCCGGCACGTTGAGTTTCGTTTGCCATGACGTTCTTTTGCCGGCTCCGGTTCCGGGCGATAAGGACGGCGATCAAGTATTCATCTCCGACCTCACGATGGTGCCGGGATATACCGCGCGGTTGCACTCGCATAGCGCCAGAGAGTATCTCGTCGTCGAGCGTGGTACGGCCACCGTCACCGTAAAAGGGCAGGCCGCAAAGACGGTTCGCGCCGGTTCGGCTATCGTGATTCCCGCCAACGCTCCCCATACGATTGCAAACCTGACCAAGATGGACGGGCTCGAACTGCTCAGTTTTAAGGTCGGTTCGGCCAAGCAGCCGTACACCAACATGGATAAGCGCCCGCGCGTTCCTTGCTCGAAGCCTTAGACTCGTCACATAAGGGACATCCCTAGAGCGAGCGGTCGCGGGCCGGCCGCTCTTTTTTATGCGGTCGCATTCGCTCACATGTCGGCTTTGCGCGCAAGACACCGCGTGGCGCCCCCTTGCGGCTTCGAGCCTTGACAAGTGTCAAGATGCTGGCGTAGCGTGGGGCTATGAGTGACTTTGCGGAGCAATTGAATCGGGCCATGGATGGGGCTGGCCTCTCGGCTGCGGCCTTGGCGGAGGCCTCCGGACTGACGGAATCGGCGATTTCCTTGTTACGAGCCGGGCGTCGGGAGCCGTCGTACAAAACGCTCGCGCGGCTCTCGACGGTGCTCCCGGACATCGCGCCCCAGCCTGCCGCGCGCAAGAGCCCGTTCGACAGCATCGAGGATGCGATCGCGGATATTCGGGCCGGCAAGATGGTGGTGGTGCTGGACGACGAGGACCGCGAGAACGAAGGCGACCTGGTCATGGCCGCGCAGATGGTCACGCCGGAGGCGATCAACTTCATGCGCAAGGAAGCCGGCGGCCTGATTTGCGTGCCGATGCTCGGGCGACGGCTGGAAGAATTACAGATTCCCCCCATGGTGCGCGACAATACCGCCGTACACGAAACGGCTTTCACCGTCTCGGTCGAGGGCCGCACGGTGACGACCACCGGAATCTCCGCGCAGGACCGGGCCGCGACGATCAAAGTGCTGCTCGATCCGAACGCCAAACCGGCCGATCTGCTGCGGCCCGGCCACACCTTTCCGCTGCGGGCGCGCGATGGCGGAGTGCTGGTACGGGCAGGCCAGACCGAGGCATCGGTCGATCTGGCACGGCTTGCCGGGCTCGACCCCTCCGGCGTCATATGTGAGATCATGGCGGACGACGGAACGATGGAGCGCTTGGACGGGTTACGAGTATTTGCTGACAAGCATAACCTTCGGCTCATTACCGTAAAGGATTTGATTGCATATCGCATGCAGAACGAAAAACTCATCAAGCGGATCGCCGAATTCGATCTCCCCACCACGATGGGGAATTGGACCGGCATCGCCTACGAAACGACGATCGACGGAAACACGCACGTCGCGCTCGTGATGGGCGACATCAGCGACGGTAAAGACGTTCTCGTGCGCGTGCACTCCGAATGTTTGACCGGCGACGCCCTGCACTCGATTCGCTGCGACTGCGCGGCCCAGCGCGACGGCGCGATGGCGCTGATCGCCGCCGAAGGGCGCGGCGTGTTTCTGTATCTGCGCCAGGAAGGGCGGGGCATCGGCCTGGCCGACAAGCTTCGCGCATATGCGCTGCAAGACAAAGGTGCCGATACGGTGGAGGCCAACCTCGCCCTCGGCCTCCCGATCGACAAGCGCGACTACGGCATCGGCTCGCAGATACTCGCGGATCTCGGCCTCAAAGAGCTGCGCCTGATCACGAACAACCCGCGTAAAATCTTCGGCCTCGAGGGGTACGGGCTCAAGATTACCGGGCGCGTGGCGATGGAGACCAAGCCGACGCAGTACAACAAACGCTACATCGCGACCAAACGCGCCAAGCTCGGCCACATGTTCGGCGATACGGTCGCTTCGTGAAGACCGAAGGCGAACGCGGGGCCGCGTCGGACTGCATGCGCCGTCGCTTCGCGATCGTCGCGGCGAGATTCTATCGCGATCTTACCGACAACCTCATCGACGGCGCACGGCGCGCGCTGCGCGATTGCGGCGTGGCCGATAGCGATATCTATCGCTACGACGTGCCGGGATGTTTCGAGCTGCCGCTCGCGTGCCGGAATCTCATCGATACCGAACGCTTCGACGGTATCGTCGCCCTCGGCGTCGTGATTCGCGGCGATACGCCGCACTTCGATTTCGTCGCGGGCGAATGCGCGCGCGGCATCATGGACGTGCAACTCGCAACCGGCATCCCGATCGGTTTCGGCGTGCTTACCACCGAGAATCTCGCGCAAGCCGAAGAACGCGCCGATCCCGCCCGCGGCGATAAAGGCTACGAAGCCGCGATCGCCGCCGCCACCCTGGTAGTGCTCCCGCAAGTCATGCCGTCGCCAACCCGCTAGCGAACGAACTGGGTGCTTGACCCATATCAAAAAGCTATCGGCTGCGTTTAACGTGTCGACGGATGTGTTCGTATAGCGGCGTCTTTTGGAATGTTGCAACGGGATTGCGGCGCGGGTGCGGCGTAGAGCCGATTCCATGCAGAGCGCAGATGGTGTTGCTGCCGGGGCGATGATGGCCCCGGTGGGGTCGGTGTTGCCGCAGCGGGACGCGTCGATCGATGTCGGCGCGGCGTCGGCTGCGGTTCGCGGCGTAGCGGAACTCGTCGAAAGCGGCGTCTCCACGGCGCCTGCGATGCGGGAGGCGATGACGGCGCTGGGCGCTGCGCTTGCAGGCATGATGGATGCACCGCCGCTCGTTATGGAGACGGCTGCGGCGCGCGCCGTTGAAAACGCGGCGTTTCTGGCCGCGTCGCCGCACCCGCCCAGCGCCGACGATCTCGACAACTATGTCATCTACGACCGGTATTTCGGCGTGCAGCGAACGGCCGCGATGAGCGCGCAAACGTTCCTGGCCGGCATGTTGGCCGTGTGGGCGCGCGCATTCCCCGATTGCGCGCAGGCGTTGATCGGACGCGACGAGATCGGCGCGCTGTTACACGCGTGCGCTGCGATGCTGGCGCTGCGCGGAAACGATGCAACGGCCGCCGCGCCGCAAAGCCACTTGCGTACGTTCGCCGTTTCGAGCGATCCATTCTCCGGCCTGGACGAACGAGGCCGAGGCTTGCTACGGTGGCGAACCGGCCACGATCTCTTTGCGCTCTGTTCCATGCACGCGCGCGAAGCATACGTTGCCGTACAGCAGACGCTCGCGGCCAAACCCGCCGATGCTGCCGATCGCATCGCGCAGGCGTTGACGCAAGCCGGCACGTTCGTGCGCGGCCTGGCGGCGGCGCAATGGTATGCGAGCGAATTTCCGATCGCGTTCTATCTCGACGTATTGCGGCCGACGATGATCGCGACGGGCGCGCACGGCGGTTTTTCGGGCACGCAAAATGCCGACCATCACCGCATGCAGTGGGAGCGCGAGCGCGCGGTCGAGGGGCTGTTTTCGGCTTACGGCGCCGACCCTGCGGGATGGCCGCAACCGGTGTACTCCGCGCTCATGCTGATGAACGAAATCGAGATCCAAGCCGCCGAGCATCACGTCTTGGTTGCGGCTTCGAAGGTGCGGCTGGATCAGTCGCTCGCGCAGAAAGCGATCGCCGGCGATCGCAGTTCGGCGGTCGCGGTGCTGCGCGAGCAGGTCGATGCGGCCGCGACCGACATTACGGAGCGCTTCAGCTCGCACGCGACGCGGCGGATCCGCGCATGCGGCATCGGCGACGTGCCCGCCGAACATCCGTTACAGCTCACGCTCGACGGGAACGACATCGTGCTCTGCCGCGCGTACGGGGCGCTGTGGGCATGCGCGGGAGTCTGCACCCACGCCGGGGGCGATTTGGGCGACGGGCACATGGCGGATAACGCCATCGTCTGCCCGCTCCACGGAGCGAAATTCGACCCGCGGACGGGCGCCGTCTTGCGCGGGCCCGCGGCCGAGCCGCTCGCCACCTATACGGTGTTGATCGACGGGGCGGACGTCTTCGTCGAGCTCCCGTAAGTTGGAGCGATGTTTGGCGTTGTCAGATTTTGTCAAGGAAGTATCGTCACGTTAGCGTAAAGCGGCTGCATCTCACTTTCGGCGGGCTGGAGGGCCTGCGTGCTGCACTTTTGCAGAGGAGTTTAGATGAAATCACGACTGCTGATCGGGTTGGCAGCTTTGTGCGCTACGGCGCTAGCCGCGTGTTCGGGGAACTCCGGCTCGTCAATCCCATCGATATCCGGCGTACCAGCTGCGTCTTCATCCCTTGGACGACCGGGGGCTACGGCTTCCGCCCACGGTACGCTTCCGCCGGCGGGGCCTTATCACGCCGTCTGCGGCGCTCCGGCTCCCGGATTTGCCAGTTGCCACGCGCTCTTACGCGACGGCGTAACCTCTAATGCGACCAATCCGGCGGGCTACCATCCGGCGGACTTACAGTCCGCGTACAATCTCGTGACGGCCTCGGCGAATAACGGCGCCGGTCAAACGATCGGTATCGTGGATGCCTACAACGACCCGAACGCCGCCTCAGACTTGGCGGTCTATCGGTCGACGTTCGGCCTTCCGGCCTGTACCACATCAACGGGGTGCTTACGCATCGTCAACCAGAGCGGCGGGACGAGCCTGCCTAAGAACGACGGCGGCTGGGCGCAAGAAGAATCGCTAGATCTTGATATGGCTTCGGCGATCTGCCCGAACTGCCACATCCTCCTCGTCGAGGCGTCTTCGGCTACGCTGACCAATCTGGGAACCGCGGTGAACACGGCGGCGCAACTCGGAGCGACGGAGATCAGCAACAGTTACGGCGGCGGCGAAAGCTCGAGCGATACTTCGTACGACACGTCGTACTACAATCATCCGGGAGTTGCGATCACGGCAAGCGCCGGCGATGGCGGTTACGGTGTGGAGTATCCGGCCGCTTCGCAGTATGTCACTGCAGCCGGCGGTACGACGCTCACGCGTGACACCTCCGTTTCGCGCGGTTGGATCGAGAGCGTTTGGAACACCAGCAGCACCGAAGGCACGGGTAGCGGGTGCAGCAAGTACGATCCGCAGCCCTCGTGGCAGACCTCGACCGCCACTGTGACCAACAATCCAGGGGTCTGTAGCAACCGCGTCGTGGGAGATGTCTCCTCCGATGCCGATCCGAACACCGGCGTCTCGGTCTACGATAGCTACGCATATCGGGGCGTAAGCGGATGGCTCGTGTTTGGCGGAACGAGTGTCTCGTCGCCAACGCTTGCGTCGGTGTACGCGCTCGCCGGGAATGCGAGCACGGTGGTCGCCGGTTCGTATCCGTACAGCCATACCTCGGCACTCTACGATGTCACCAGCGGCAGTAATGGAAGCTGCGGTGGGACGTATCTATGCACCGCGGAGATCGGTTACGACGGTCCGACTGGAAGCGGTACGCCCAACGGTACGGGAGGCTTCTAGGAGCCCGGCGGTCCCTATCCAGGAAAGGGGGGCAGGGCGACCTGCCTCTCTTTTGCTTCTGCACCAGGCAAGCAACGCAGGGATCGCTCGACGAAAGTCGCACTGATTCGGCCTTGATTTTCTGTGAACCGTGGAGGTTGAGACCCGTGGAAGACAAGACGCTTACCTGCAAAGACTGCGCGCGCCCGTTCGTTTTTTCGGTGCGCGAGCAGCAGTTTTTTGCCGAGAAAGGCTTCGCGAACGAGCCGCAACGGTGTCGCGACTGCCGCCAGAGCCGGCGTGCGACCGGGAGCGACGGCCCGTCGAGCACGCGACCGTCCTTCGAAGCGGTCTGCGCCGCCTGCAATCAAAGCACCACGCTTCCGTTCCGCCCGCGCGGCGACCGCCCCGTTTACTGCCGCAGCTGCTTTACCGCGCAGGTACCGGCCGGGGTGTAAGCGCGCCGTCGCGCGAACAGCGCGAACGATGCAGAACTCGCAGGATGAACTGGTCGCCGTCCGCTGGGATGGCGACGCGGTCGTCTATCTGGACCAACGGCGCCTCCCGCACGACATCGTGTACGAGCGCGCGAGCACCGTCGAGCAGATCGAAGCCGCGATCAAGACGCTCGCGGTGCGAGGTGCGCCGGCGATCGGCGTCTTCGGTGCCTACGGCGTTGCGTTGCTGCGGCGGACGATCGCCGACGACGATGCGTTCGCGCTCGCCGCGCGGCGCATTCGCGATGCGCGCCCGACGGCCGTAAATTTGATGTGGGCGGTCGATCGCGTCCTGGAGGCCCCCGATGCGCTCGAGCACGCGCGCGTCATTCATCGCGAACAGGTCGCGATCGATGCGGCGATCGCGCAAGCCGGGAGCGATGTCATTCCGAAGGACGCGAAGATTCTGACGCACTGTAACACCGGGCCGATTGCCACTGCGGGGGGCGGAACGGCGCTTGGCGTCATTATCGCAGCGCACCGCGAAGGGAAGCGCCCGCACGTGTTCGTGGACGAAACGCGCCCGCTCTTACAAGGATCGCGGCTGACGTATTTCGAGCTAAAACAAGCGGGCGTCGATGCAACGTTGCAGGTCGATAGCGCGGCCGCAATCGCGATGCAGCGCAAGGCGATAGATCTGGTAATCGTCGGCGCGGACCGGATCGCATGCAACGGCGATACCGCGAACAAGATCGGCACCTACGGCTTGGCGATCCTCGCCGCTCACCACGGCATTCCGTTCTACGTCGCGGCGCCACGTTCGACCATCGACTTCTCGATAGCCACCGGCGCGGATATTCCGATCGAGGAACGCGCGGCGGCAGAGGTGACGGGCTTTGGCAGCGCGGTTGCCGCGACGCAAGATGCGCGCGTCTACAATCCGGCATTCGACGTAACGCCCGGGCATTTGATCACCGCGATCGTTACCGAGTACGGCGTGTTGCGCTCGCCGTATCAAGAGACGATTCCGGCGCTCGCGGGGCGCGCGAGCTTTGCGGCGTTGCTGGATCTGCAGTGAAATTCTACGAGTTCATCGACAAGCAACCGGCGATCGGGAAGCTGGCGATCGTCGAGGGCACCGAGCGCGCCCTGGCCGAGCGCGCGCTCGACGTGCTCGTCGACCGGTTACTGCCGGAAGATCTGCGTTCGCTCAATTTGGAGCGCGTGAGTGCGGCCGAATGGAGCGACGCCGGGCGCGTGCGCGAGGCGGTCCAAGCGATGCCGTTCCTGGCGGATCGGCGCGTCGTCGTCGTCACCGATGCGCAGGCGCTCAAGGCGCAGCCGCGGCGCGATCTCTGGGACGCGGCGCAGGCGGTCCCCGACGGCAACACGCTGATCATCCTCGATTTGCTGGCGCCGCGTTCGCAACGGCCGCAGCCCTTCGGCGCGCTGGCGGGGCGAGCGGCCTTGCGTATCGATACCACCGCCGCGCCCGAGGTCCGCACGCGCTTCATTACCGAGACGCTCGAAGCGCTCGGCGCGACCGCCGAGCCGCGGGTCATCGGCGTGCTGGCGAACGGCGAGGCCGACCTCGCGTCGGTTCGGAACGATCTCCAAAAGCTCGCGCTGGGCGGGAAGAAGATCACTTTTAAGGACCTCGAGCGAGAGTCACTCTCGAACGAGGACCCCAAGGCCTACAAATATGCGAGCGCCCTGGTCGAAGGCAAGACCGCCGAGGCGTTGGGGATCGCGCACGAGCTCTTCGCCGGCGATCCGCGCGGGGCGGCGATCCCGCTGCTCTCGGCGCTGGCGACCGAGTGCAGCTATCTGTGGGAGATGGCCCGGCCGGGCGGCGAGCTGCCGGCCCGCGCAAAGTGGCGCGAGCGGACGTTGCGGCCGCTCGCTGCCCGGGTCGGCGAGCGGCGAGCGCGCATCGCCTACGAACGCGCGGTACGCGGGGTGGAAGCCATCGTTACCGGACAGGCCGGGAACGACCCCGAGGATCACCGCACGCTGGTCGAGCGGATCTCGGTGGAGTTGGCCCGGATGGCGCGCCCGGTGCGACCTTAGCCGACGAGGCGGCCCTGCTCGGCGAGGCGAACGAACCGCTGCAACCCATGGATTACCGTACGTATGCATCGCCGTTCTCCTGGAGGTACGGCCGCGCCGAACTTCGCGCGCTTTTCTCTGAAGAAGAGCGGCGTCGATTGTGGCGCGCGGTGTGGGTCGCGCTCGCCCAGGCGCAACAGCGCGTCGGACTCGTTTCACAGGCGGAAGTGGACGATTTGCGCGCGCACGCCGGAGAGATCGATATCGAAGCGGCGCTGGAGATCGAACGCGAGATCCATCACGATCTGATGGCCGAGATTCGCGTCTTCGCTTCGCAGGCCAAGATCGGCGGCGGGAAGCTGCATTTGGGCGCGACCTCGATGGATATCGAGGACACGGTGGAAACCTATCGCCTGCGCGTGGCGCTGGCGGCCGTCGGCGAAAGCTTGCGGGCGTTGATGGGGAGCCTTGCCGGGCGGGTGCGCGAGTACGGCGACGTGGTCTGCATGGCGTTTACGCACCTGCAGCCGGCCGAACCGACGACGCTGGGCTACCGCCTTGCGGTCTACGCGCAAGATCTGCTGATCGACGATACCAATCTGCGGTTCGTTTTCGACCAGCTCACGACCAAGGGGTTGCGCGGAGCCGTCGGCACGGCCGCCTCGTACGAGCACCTGCTCGATCACAACGGCAAGTCGGGCGAGTTCGAAGCCTACGTGCTCGAACGCTTCGGCTTGCAAGCGCGCGACATTGCCACGCAGACGTACACGCGGAAGCTCGACTATCTGTTGCTGAGCGCGCTCGCCGGCGTCGGCGCGTCGCTCTCGAAGTTTGCCGCGGATATCCGTATTTTAAGCTCGCCCGAGTTTGGCGAAGTCTTCGAACCGTTCGGAAAATCCCAGGTCGGCAGCTCGGCGATGCCGTTCAAACGCAATCCCATCATGTGCGAGCGCATCGATTCGCTCGCGCGATTGCTCGTCGGGTACAGCGATGTCGCGTGGCAGAACGCCGCCACCAACTACCTCGAGCGGACCCTGGACGACAGCGCGAATCGCCGTACGATTCTTCCCGAAGCGCTGCTGTGCACGGACGAAATCATCTCGCTCGCGCGCAAGGTTGTCGATGGCCTGCGGGTGGACGAACGCCGCATCGCCCATAACTTGCGCACGTACGGGCCGTTTGCGGGCACCGAATCGATCATGATGGAGGCCGTGCGTGCGGGTGGCGACCGGCAGGCGCTGCACGAATCGATCCGCAGCGCCGCCATGGAGGCATGGAGCGCGCTTTCGCGCGGCGAGGATAACCCGCTCGCGCAGACGCTCTCGGGCGACGCGGCGCTCACGGCGTTGGTCGATCCGGCGCAGATCCGCCGCTTGCTCGACCCGATCGGGCACATCGGCACCGCACCGCAGCGCGCGCGAGCGCTCGCCGATCGCATCGATGCTACCGCGGCCTTTCCCAAACAACTCCTCGTTGAAAGCGAAGCGTAGAGAAGAGCACAGATATGAATAAAGGCATCGAGATCGCACGCGGCAAGACCAAAGTACTATACGAGTTTCCGGGGCAGCCGGATCAACTCGTGGTCGCACAAACGGATCAAATATCGGCGGGCGACGGTGTCCGGCGCAACGAGATTCCCGGCAAGGGGCGCCTCGCGGCCCAGACCACCGCGCGCGTCTTTCGCCTGCTCAACCTGTGCGGCTTACCGACGCATTATCTCAACGGCGGCGAGGACGACGACAACAACGAGATGCTCGTGCGTCGTTGCAACATGATTCCGCTCGAAGTGGTGGTGCGCGGCGTAGCGGCGGGTTCGTTTGCCAAGCGCAACGCGGGGATCCAGCGCGGCGCGCTCTTGGCCCCGCGTATCACCGAATTTTTCCTGAAGGACGATGCGAACCACGATCCGATGATCACCCCCGACGAGATCGTGGCGCGCAACATCGCAACGCCGCAAGAACTCGGTGCGATGACGGAGATGGCGCGGTTGACCTTCGAGATTCTCTCGCACGCCTGGCGCAAACGCGACGTGCTGCTCGTCGATCTCAAAATCGAATTCGGGCGGATGACCGGCGGCGAAGGCATGGGGCAACTGGCGATTGCGGACGTGATCGACAACGACTCGTGGCGCATTTGGCCCCAGGGGCGCGAAGAGTTGATGCTCGACAAGCAGATCTATCGCAACCTCGCCACCGTCGACGACGAGGCACTCGCTCGGGTGAAGGCGGCCTACGAACAAGTCGCCGATCTGGTGGGAACCTTCCCGGTGATGCGGCCGGGTATGGCCGCCGTGATCGCCGACGGCGCAGAGAATGTCGAGCACGCAAGCGCGGTCGCTCAAGCGCTCGGGCAGTTGGGCTTACCGACGCTCCGTCACGTCGCGAGCGCCGCAAAAACACCGGGCTTCGTCCTGCAACTGGTGCAGCAGCTCGAAGCCACGTTCGCGCGGCTGTTTTTCGTGGCGGTCGGCGAAGGCGGCGCGCTGCACGCCATGCTCGATTCGGCATCGTCGTCTCCGGTGTTCGACGGCAGCCAGGATCCCACCGATGTCGCCCTGCAGTGCGCAAAACTTCTCGCGCTCGAAGATACGGTGCTGTACGGACGCACGATCTTGATGCAGGCGAATGCGCGGTCGGCGGTCTTGCATGCCGATGCGCTGATGCAGCAGCAGGGATCGCTGCCCCCCGGAGTCGCGCTTGCCTAAAAGCCTCGCGCTACGCGACGACGAATTGCGCTCGATTGCCGAGCGGCTAGGACGCGAGCCCTCGCAGACCGAGTTGCACGCGTTCGACGCGCAATGGAGCGAGCATTGCAGCTATAAATCGAGCCGGCATCTCCTCAAGGCGCTGCCCACCAAAGGTGAAGCGGTCGTGTTGGGGCCGGGCGAGGATTCCGGCATCCTGCATTTAGGCGAATGGAACGGCGAACGCTACGGCATCGTCATCGCGCACGAATCGCACAACCATCCCTCGCAGGTCGTGCCGTTCGAGGGCGCGGCCACGGGCATCGGCGGCATCGTGCGCGACATCGTCTGCATGGGCGCCGAGGTGATCGCCGTTGCGGACCCGCTGCGATTCGGTCGCATCGACGATCCGCTCTCGCATCAACGGTATGTCGCGCAGGGCGTCGTCGACGGCATCAGCGCCTACGGCAACGCGATCGGGGTCCCGAACATCGCCGGCGACGTGTACTTCGACGAACGCTTCGACGACAATTGCTTGGTGAACGTGGTCGCGATCGGTTTGGTAAAAGAGTCCGAGATCATCCATTCGTTCGCGCCGCCGAACGCCGACGGCTGGGATATCGTGCTGGTCGGAAAGGCGACCGATGCGAGCGGCTTCGGCGGCGCATCATTCTCATCCGTAACGCTCGACGCGGCGGATGAAGATGCCAATAAGGGTGCGGTGCAAGTTCCGGATCCCTTCTTGAAAAACGTGCTGATGCGCGCGAGCTATCGCGTTTTCGAAATGCTCCGCGAGCGCGGCGTCACGGTCGGCTTCAAAGATTTAGGTGCCGGAGGCATCATGGGCTGCTCGGCGGAGATTTGTTCGAGCGGCGGATTTGGGGCCGATATTCAACTGCGCTCGGTGAACGTCGCCCTCGACGGGTTGCCGCCCGAGGTGATCGCCGTGGGCGAAACGCAGGAGCGATTGCTCTGGGTGCTGCCGCCGGAACTGACGCCCGAGGTGCTGCGCATCTATAACGACGAGTACACGTTACCGCAGATCGCGCGGAACGCGCGGGCGGCGGCCATCGGTACGGTAACGGCGCGGCAGCAGTACGTGTTGCGCGATGGCGACCGGACCGTTATGGACGTCCCGATCGATTTCTTGACGGGATCGATCCGCGATGAGTTGCCGTACGAACGGCTCGAAGCGGCCCCGCCGCCGCCCGGCCGCGCGTTCGAAACCGGCGTGCAACTGGACGAATTGCTCGAGCGGGTACTGGCGCACCACGACGTATGTTCGCGCGAGCCGCTCTACCGTCGCTACGATGGCGTCGTACGCGGCCGCACGGTTCTGGCTCGCGGCGAAGCCGATGCGGGCGTGATCGCGCCGGTGCCGGGCGCCCCGTTCGCCATGGCGCTTAGCGTCGATGGGAACCCGCGCATGAGCAAGCTCGATCCGCATCTCGCCGCGCAACATGCGGTGTATGAAGCCGTGCGCAATGTGGTGGCGGTCGGCGCACGCCCGATCGGCTTGACCGACTGCTTGAACTTCGGCAACCCCCGCAAGATCGATCACTATAGCGAACTGGTAGCCGCGATCGACGGCTTGGGCATTGCATCGCGCGCCTTTGCAACGCCGTTCGTTTCGGGCAACGTCAGCTTGTATAACGAATCCAAGAATGGGAACGCGATCCCGGCGTCACCGATCATCGCTTGCGTCGGCGCGGTCGACGATGTCGCGCAGATCGTTACGCTGCCGTTCAAGCGCTCGGGTTCGGTGCTGTATCTGTTGGGAACGCCGCAACGCGCGCTCGGCGGTTCGGTCCTCATCGACGTGCTCGGCGAGAGCGAACCCGGCCTGCCTTCGATCGATTACGATGAGGCGCTCGCACATCACGAGTTGCTGTTGCGAGCGGCTAAAGCGGGGCTGCTGCGCAGCGCGCACGATATTTCCGACGGCGGTTTGGCGGTCACGCTCTGCGAAATGGCGTTTGGAGCGCTCGGCCGCGGCCGCGCGGCTATCGGCGTACAACTCGACGATCCGTTCCAATGGACGCACGGCGGCGTAGGCGACATCGAGGCTTTATTCGGGGAAGCGGGCGGGCACGTGGTTGAAGTGGCGGGCGCCGACATCGAAGCCTTTGAAGCGCTGGCGGACGGCGTGGCAGGCGTGCACGAAATCGGCGTGACGATCGATCGGCCGGTGGTGGCGATTGGCCCGCAGGCGTTCGATCTGCATTGGTTGCACGGTATTTGGTCGCAGTCGCTCGCGCAGGTGTACGTCTAATGGGCCGCCGGATCGCCGTCTTGGTCTTTCCAGGTACGAATTCGGAGACCGAAACGCTCGCGCTGCTGCGCGATTGCGGCGGCGAGGCGGAACTCGTCCATTGGAGCCGCGCTCAGAGCCTCGCCGGATACGATGCATACGTGCTGCCGGGCGGATTTGCATACGAAGATCGCATTCGAGCCGGGGCGATTCCGGCCCACGACCCGATGATGGATTACGTGATCGAGGGTGCCCAACGTGGCAAGCTCGTGCTGGGCGTCTGCAACGGCGCGCAGATCTTGCTGGAAGCCGGCCTCGTGCCCGGGACCGGCGCCGCTCGCCGGCCCACCGCAGCGTTCACGCATAACGCCTCGCGAAAATTCGTGTGCACGCACGTCTACGTGAAGCTCGCTATCGCGCCCTCACGCTCGCCGATTACTGCGGCGCTCGCGGAAGGAGCGCTGCTCCCCGCGTGGGCGGCGCACGGGCAAGGACGCTTGGCTGCAAGCCAGATGCATCTGCGCGAAATCGAACGCGGCGCGCACCTGGCCTTCGTCTACGCTCGCGCCGACGGCTCCACCGATCCCGCGGCGACGCCGAACGGGTCGGCGCTGGGTTGCGCGGGCTTGTTGAACCGCGAGGGGAACGTTCTGGCGATCATGCCGCACCCCGAGCGCGATGCCTGGAACTTCAATCACCCCGATCGTCGCGAAGGACGTAATATGCTCGCCGCTTCGGGCGGCGCGCCGCTCTTTGCCAGCTTCGTCGCGGGGGTGCAACGCTCGTGAGCAAACGCACCGTGGCGGTCGGTTTGAAGATTCCCGACAACGAGGCGTATACCGCGCTAACCGCGCTCGAGCGCCTGGGCATACCGTTGGCTCGCGTCGAGCGCTCCGCGATCTACGTCTTTCAAGCCCCCGCCCCGGAGGACGAACTTGCAGCGCGCGTGACGCGTAACGAGAGCGTTTTCAATCCGAACAAACATCGGCTGCGCGTGCTCGACGCCAACGCGCCTCGCAGCGGTGAGGTGTGGATCGAGGAGATCGGCGCTCGCTGGGTGGATGCCGATCGCTACGTCGGCTGGCGCCTATTCGGCGCCGGCGATCGCCCCGTCGATCGTGCCACGCTCGCGGCGGCCGCCGAGCGACTTTTATGCAATCCCGCGATCGAACGCGCGCATTTTCCGAAGAACGAAGAGGAACGATGAACCGACCCTATACGATTGCGACCCTGGGCTCTCATTCGGCGCTGCAGATCCTCAAGGGTGGGCACGACGAGGGGTTTCGTACGCTCGCGATCGCGAATCGCGACACCGAGCGCCTCTATCGGTCCTTTGCGTTTATCGACGAAGTGATCGGTGTCGACAGCTACTCGGAGTTTCCGGGGCTGGTCGGCGAATTGGAGAAACGCAAGTCGATCATCGTCCCGCACGGCTCGTTCGTCGCGTACCTCTCGCTCGAAGATCACAAGCGGATGACGATCCCTTATTTCGGCAACAAAGCGGTGCTGGATTGGGAGTCGAGCCGTGAATTGCAGCGCGATTGGCTCACCCGCGCGAATATCAAGATGCCGCGACAATTCAAGAGCGGCGCCGAGATCGACCGCCCGGTGATCGTGAAACTGTACGGGGCCGGCGGCGGCATGGGCTATATGTTCATCCGCGATGCGCGCGATTTCGAGAAACGTGCCGGCGACCTCAAAAAAGCGTACACGATTCAAGAATACATCATCGGCGTGCCGCTCTACATCCACTATTTTTATTCGCCGCTCGAAAACAAACTCGAGATCATGTCGATGGACCGGCGCTACGAAACCAACGTCGATTCACTCGGCCGCATTCCGGCCAACGCGCAAGAAGGCATGAACGTCAGTCCTTCATACGTGGTCGTCGGCAATCAGCCGGTGAGCCTGCGCGAATCGATGCTGGCCGAGGCGCTGCGCATGGGCGAGGACGTGGTGCGCGTATCGAAGGAAATCTGCGGCCCCAAGGGGCTGTTCGGCGCGTTCTGTATCGAAACGATCATCACGCCGGATATCCAGTTTTACGTGATGGAGATTTCGGCACGCATCGTGGCCGGGACGAATCTCTTCATCGACGGGTCGCCGTATTCGTACCTCAACTACTCGGAGCCGATGTCGACCGGGCGGCGGATCGCGCGGGAACTTAAAAACGCACTTTTGACCAATAATCTGCGTTTAGTTCTCGATGATACAAGCGTCTTCTAACCCCATGCCTCGCTGGGTGCGAGCGGTCGCCTTCTGCGCGTTGGCGACCCTGGTCGCATTCGGGGCCTTCGCGCCCGCGCGAGCGGCTCTAGAAGCCGATCCGCAGGCGCTCTACCAGACGATGAAGAGCGCCTACGATCGAGGTGCCGCCGACGGCTGGAATTTCGAATCCCAGGAGCTGTATTTTTCAACGATCGTGAATGCCGGGCGCGCCTACTCGTTGCAGCGGCCGAACGATCCGGCGTACGGCGAGCTCGCCGCGCTGACCGTTCAGGTAGGCAGCGGGGTCCATTACAATCCGCTCACCAATCACGACGCGGCGAACTGGTACGTGCGCGAGGCAGCGAACTGGGTGCTGAAGAATGAGAGCGACCCAAAACTCCTTTCGCAGGCGCGGTCGCTACTCGAACGCTCGAATGCGGTCGACGACCCGGAGCGGCTCGTGCAATATGCGGATGAAGACGCGAGCGCGAACGTGGAGAGTTACCCCGGCGATACCACCGCCATGCTGCAGCAAGCGGAGGCCGATTGGCGCGGCTGGATCCTCACGCACGATCCGCAGTGGCGCTCGCTGGCCTTCGAACGCACCGCGCAACCGAACTTTCCGCTCGCGCATCTGCCGACGACCTACGGAAACGACTTACTGACGGCGGCGCAATCCGCCGCGGCGGGCGTGGCCGGCTATACGGCGGGCGATACCGCGAACGGCAAGACGATTCAGGCACGTCTCAAGAGCATCGGGACGCTACGCGTGATCGGCAGCGTGACGGCGATGCCGCACAGCAAATATCTCACGACGCTCGCTCCGGCCGACGAATACTTCGGACGCATGGGTTTCTCGATTCTCGGCATGCGTAACCAGCTCAAACACATCAACTTCATGCTCGACTACAAGTACGGCAATCGCGAGAGCGGCGAAGCGGTGCTGGTCGCCCACGCCATCGACGACATGCATAAAGTTTACCCGCGCGATCGCGCGATCCCGGAGATGCTGCTCGAAGGCTATACCACGCTCGAACGCATGACCACGCCGCAGGCGCTCGCCGCCGCCGCGCACCTGCGCTCGATTCTCACCGTCGAATACCAAGACACCCCCCAAGCCCGCAAACTCCTAGCCCCGGCTCAATCCCCGGACTAGGCTTGGGCGGAGCGCCACGCACGGTGTCGCAGATAGTCGCCATCTTGGCTGGTGACGGTGGCGCGGCGAAACGTACGAACTACGGCGGAGCACTGCGGGGGTCGAAGGCTTAGAGTTGGCGTAGAACCATTCTGGAGGGCTCGCTATGGACGTTGTCGTCGCGGATCGCCTGCAATTTGCATTTACGATCATGTTCCACTACCTGTTCCCGATCGGGACGATGGGGCTGGCACCGTTCGTCGCCTGGTACACGATCAAGTCCCTACGCAACAACGATGAAGATGCCGCTCGTGCGGCTCGTTTCTGGACGAAGATCTTCGCAGTGAATTTTGCCATCGGCGTCGTGAGCGGCATACCGATGGAGTTCCAGTTTGGAACCAATTGGGCCGCCTTCTCCCAGCGCACGGGCGGCGTGATCGGGCAGCCGCTGGCGATGGAGGGCGTGTATGCGTTCTTCCTCGAGTCGGTATTTCTGGGGATCTTGCTGTACGGCAAGCGTGTCGTATCACCCAAGCTTTTCGCTGCTTCGTCGGTGTGCGTCTGGTTTGGCGCGTGGCTTTCCGGCTACTTCATCACGGCCACCGATGCGTGGATGCAGCATCCCGTCGGCTATGCGGTGGCTGCGAATGGGCGGATGGAGATGACGGACCTGTGGGCGGTGCTCTCCTCCGGATATGCGGTGTGGCAATTCTTACACGTGATGTGCGGCGCGATGGTCGCCGGAGGATTCATCGTCGCGGGGATCGGCGCGTACTATCTGCTGGCGCGACGCGACGAAAGCTACGGACGCGAGTTCGTGCGGGCGGGCTCGATCGTCGCGCTGATCTTTGCCATGATGACTATTTTCCCGACCGGCGATCGCAATAGTGCCGACGTGACGCGCTACCAGCCGGTCAAACTGGCTGCGATGGAGGGTTTGTTCCAAACCACGCACGGCGCGCCGCTTGCGATCATCGGGATGCCGGACGTGCACCAACGGCGGCTGATCGATCCCATCATCGTCCCGGACGTGCTGAGTTTTCTCGCGTATGGAAACTTCAGCGCGAACGTCGATGGCCTCAACGCGTATGCGGCCGAGCTGTGGCCGCCCGTGGAACTCACGTACTACGCGTATCACATCATGGTAGGGCTGGGGACGATCTTCGTTGCGCTGGCCGGTATCGCGGTGTTGCTGCTATTGTGGCGCCGGCACATCTTTCGCAGCCGTTGGATGCTGTGGCTGTTGATGCTGGTCATGCCGTTTCCGTATATCGCGAACGAAGCCGGCTGGGTGACGACCGAGGTTGGCCGGCAGCCTTGGATCGTCTACGGCATCATGAAAACCGCGCAAGCGAGCTCGGCCAACGTTAATGCCGGAGAAACGCTTTTTACGCTGATCGGATTTGCCGGAATGTACTTTATTTTGGGCGTGCTGTTCCTAGTACTCGTGCTGCGCGAGATCGGCTTGGGCCCCGCGCACGAGAGCGAAGGCCCCGTCCATAGCGTCGCGGGGGTGTCATGAACGTCGTAGCATTTGTGGTGATCGCATTCATGCTCACGGCGTACGTGATGCTGGATGGATACGATTTGGGCGTTGCGGCGATCGCGCCCTTCGTCGCGAAATCCGATGAAGAACGTGCGGCCGCGATGGCGTCGATCGGGCCGTTTTGGAACGGCAACGAAGTGTGGCTGATCGCCGCCGGCGGGGCGCTCTTTGCGCTTTTCCCCGAGGCGTATGCGTCGTCGTTCTCGGGATTCTATCTGCCGCTGATGGTGGTGCTATGGCTGCTGATGTTTCGCGGCATCGCGATGGAGCTGCGCGGGCATCTGCAAAGCGAACTCTGGCATTCTTTTTGGGACGTGGCATTCACCGTCTCGAGCGTGCTGCTGATCGTGGTGTTCGGTGTGGCGCTGGGGAATTTGGTGCGCGGCTTGCCGCTCGATGCGAACGGCTATTTCCAAGGCACCTTTACGTATCTCCTCAACCCCTACGCGCTGCTGGTCGGCGTCTTTGCGATCGCGACGCTGAGCATGCACGGCGCGACGTGGCTGGGTTGGGCGGCGCGCGGGCCGATCTCGGCGCGAGGGGAGACCCTTGCGCACCGCCTCTGGTGGCCGGTGCTCGTGCTGTACGTGGTGGTGTCGGGCATGACGTTCCTCGTTCGCGGGATGCCCGGTGGCGCGAGCGGGTTGTTGCTCATGCCGATCGTGTCGCTTGCCGCGCTGGCCGCATGCTGGTTCTTCGCGCGCGCGAAGGCGCCGCGCCGAGCCTTTGCGGCATCGTCGGTCTTCATTGCGAGTTTGGTCGCTACCGCGGCGTGGACGATGTTTCCGTATCTGCTGCCGTCGTATCCGGCGGGCCACGGCGGGCTGTCGATTTACGCGACGGCCCCGTCCCCGGTGGCGCTGATCTCGGCGCTGGTCGTCACCATCGTCGGGATAGCGATCGTGATCCTCTATGCGACGTTCGTGCTTGGGAAGATGCTGCCCAAAATGCGGGCCGGGGAGTAGCGGCGGTCGTTCGCGTCTAACCTGCGCGAGGTGAACGAAGACGTAGCCCGCGTCCTATCCGCCTACGACCGCAACAACCTCACGCTCTGCTCGATCGGCAGCCATTCAGCGCTCGAGGTGGCGTACGGCGCGCGCGCTCAAGGCTTGCGGAACCTCGTACTCACCGCTAAGGGGCGCGAGCGAACCTATACCGAGCACTATCGCAGGCGCGAGACGCCCGTGCCGCGCGGTTGCGTGGACGCGACGATCGAGCTCGACGCCTTTACCGACATCCTGAACGACGACGTGCAGGAGCGCCTGATCGCGCAGAACGCGATCTTTCTTGCGAATCGATCGTTCGAAGTCTATCTCCATCAAAAATTCGGATACGACGACATCGAACGTCGCATGCGCGTGCCGTTCTTCGGCAATCGCTACCTGCTGCGCGCCGAAGAGCGCGACGAAGCGGGCAATCAGTATTCGTTGCTCGAGCGAGCCGGGATCCGTTATCCGTTACAGTTCCGCTCACCCGATGAGATCGATCGGCTCGTGATGGTGAAAGCACCGCACGCGAAGGTCAGTTTCGAACGCGCGTTCTTTCTGGTGTCGTCCCCGCAAGAGTACCGCAAGGTTAGCGGCGAGTTGATCGCGAGCGGCATGCTCACCGAAGCGGGGCTTGCAAACGCGGTGATCGAGGAGTACGCGCTCGGCCCGTCCGTCAATTTGAATTTCTTCTACTCGCCGGTGCTGGGCGAATTGGAACTCTCCGGTACCGATACGCGCCGCCAGACGAATTTGGAAGGCTTCAAGAACGTACCGCCCGCGGTATTCGATGCATTGCGTAACGTGCCGATGCGACTGGAAGAGGCCGGCCACATCGCGGCGACGCTGACCGAATCGACGCTGGAGAAAGCCTACGACATGGGCGAGCGGTTCGTCGCAGCAGCTCGCGAGGCGCTCGCGCCCGGCGTGATCGGCCCGTTCGCATTGCAGTGCATTATCGTGGCGGGGCCGCCGAAGGATTTCGTCTGCTACGACGTCTCGCTGCGCATCCCGGGATCGCCCGGCACGCGCTACACGCCCTACTCCGCCTACCGCTGGGGCCGCGACGTCTCGGTCGGCGAGCGCATAGCGATGGAGCTCGTCATGGCCCGCGATTCAGGGCGCCTCGACGACGTGCTTACATAGCGGGTTTCGCGCTTAGCACGTAGTGGTTGGGCATCTGTGGCGTGCCGGCGTCGTGCACGTCGGTGAAGCCTAAGCGTTCGAGGCGGGCGGTGGCTTCGGCTTTGGTGTGGACGTGGTCGTTGGGCGGGCCCACGTCGCGCGTTACGCCGCCGTCCCAATCGACGAAGAGCGCGATGCCGCCGGGCTGCACGAGCGATGCGATACGCCGGACGTCGATATCGCCGATTTCGTGCAAGACGTTGACCACGAGCGCGCGACCGAACGAATGCGGGGCGAGTTCGGCTGCGTCGTGCGTCGCCTTCAAGGTTTGGACGCCGCGCTCGAGCGCACGCGTACGTACGGTCGCGACCATCTCGGGCTGAACGTCGTAGGCGACGACCTGTAGGTCGGGGCGTAGCTCTGCAAGCGGTATCGCGTAGCGGCCCGTACCCGAGCCGAAGTCGAGAACGCGCGAACCTTGCGGTGCATCCAGAATCTGTAGAAGCGCGGGCGTCGGCAACCACGCTTCCCGCGCGGGGTCGTCGAGCATTGCCGCACGTTCGTGCGAGAATATCTCCGGTTGCTTTGCTCCATCGCGGTCGCCGTGGGGGTGGTGATGGTGGTGGTCGTGCATGCGTCCGCCGTTCGCGGGAATCGATGCGCCGCCTGCGAATGCGCACGCCCGGAGGTATCCACGTGGTTTCGATACTCAACGAACGGCCCGGTGCGGTGACGTTCAAAGGCAATCCCATGGCATTGCTCGGACCGGCGCTCAAAGCAGGCGATGCGGCACCGGAGTTCACGCTGACGGCCGGCGATCTCTCGGTCAAGAATCTTGAGGCCGTGCTCGACGGTGGAGCGGCGATGCTGATCGTCGTGCCGTCGCTCGATACGAGCGTCTGCTCGCTCGAGTCGAAGAAATTCAATACGCGCATCGGTGAATTACCGGCCGGAGTGAAGGCGTACGTGGTAAGCATGGATTTGCCGTTCGCGCAGGGCCGCTGGTGCGGCGCGCAAGGCGATATTACGCTCGGCATGCTTTCGGATTATCGCGATCACAGCTTCGGGCAGAACTACGGGTTGCTCATCAAGGAGCTCGGCATCCTGGCTCGGGCGACCGTCGTCATCGGGGCGGATAAGAAGATCCGCTACTTCGAGGTGGTGAGCGAGGTCACCGACGAGCCGAACTACGATGCGGCCATCGCCGCAGCCCAAGCAACTGCTAAGTAACCCAAGAATCTTTACACTCCGCTGACGTTTGTCGCTTTCACGGGGCTCGCGAATCATTCCGACGCCCTGACCCGCGAGACGGGGTGCACGGAGTGCCGGGCCGACGTCGCCTTAGTCGACGAACGGGGCGAAACGGTCGCGCATGGCTTCTTTGACGTCATCGTCGTGCGACGATCTCCGGCGGCCTAAGGGGCGCGTCCCTAGAAGAAGCCGGGGGCGTGGGGTGGAATGGGGTTGCCCCGATGCCCCCTACGCTGTTTATTCTTGATTTTGGCGCGCAGTACAGCCAGCTGATCGCCCGTCGCACGCGCGAACTCGGCGTGTATTGCGAAATCGTTCCGTTCGATACGCCGTGGGCTACGCTCGCGGAGCGCAGTCCGGTCGCGTTCATCCTTTCGGGTGGGCCGGAGAGCACGCTGGTTGAAGGCGCCCCCGATATCGACGCCGAGATCCTGAGCAGCGGGCTTCCGATCTTCGGGATCTGCTACGGCATGCAATTGCTGGCGCGACACTTCGGTGCCGAACTCGTCAAACTCGACCACGCGGAATACGGACCGGCGATGCTGGACGTCGAGCGCGCGGATTCGCCGCTCTTTGCCGGCGTTCCGGCGCAATCGCGAGTGTGGATGTCGCATGGCGATTCCGTGGTCAAGCTTCCGAACGGGTTCGCGGAGCTGGCTCGCACGCCGCGTTGCAACGTGGCCGCGATGGGCGATGCCCGGCGCAAACTCTACGGCGTGCAATTCCACCCGGAAGTCGTCCACACGCAGTTCGGCACGCAGATGTTGCGGAATTTTCTGCACGACATCGCGGCGCTCTCCGCCGACTGGAAGATGGAGAATTTCGTCGATGGAGCGATCGCGCAGATTCGCGAGCGCGTCGGCACCGATCGCGTGATCTGCGCGCTTTCGGGCGGCGTCGACTCCGCGGTAGCGGCCACGTTGGTGGCTCGTGCGATCGGCGAGCAGCTTACCTGCATCTTCGTCGATCACGGACTCTTGCGCAAAAACGAAGCGCCCGAAGTGACGGCCGCGTTTCGCGACGTGTTGCATCTCAACGTGGTCGTCGTCGATGCGAAGGAACGCTTTCTGAGCAAACTCGCGGGCGTCGAAGACCCCGAGCAAAAGCGCATCATCATCGGCCACGAATTTATTCGCGTCTTCGAAGAAGAAGCGGCGAAGATTCCGGGCGTGAAGTATTTGGTACAGGGAACGCTCTACCCGGACGTGATCGAATCGAAAACGCCCGATAGCAAAGCCGGGCACAAGATCAAATCGCATCACAACGTCGGCGGTTTGCCCGAACACATGGACTTCGCGCTGATCGAGCCGTTGCGCGCGTTGTTTAAGGACGAAGTGCGCGCGCTCGGGCGCGTGCTCGGTTTGCCCGAGCATATCGTCGCGCGGCAGCCGTTCCCGGGCCCGGGCCTAGCCGTACGCATCATCGGCGATATCACGCCCGAACGGCTCGAAGTAGTGCGCGAAGCGGATGCGATCGTGCGGGCCGAGATCGACGGCGCGACGCTCGAACCGCATCCATGGCAGTACTTCGCCGTGCTTACGCCGGTCAAGAGCGTCGGCGTGATGGGCGACGGCCGTACCTATGCCAATCTGGTCGCGGTGCGCGCGATCACCAGCGAAGACGGCATGACGGCCGACTGGGCGCGCTTGCCGCACGACTTGCTGGAACGCATCTCGACGCGCATCGTCAATGAGGTCCGCGGCGTCAATCGCGTCGCATACGATATCACTTCCAAACCTCCATCCACGGTTGAGTGGGAATAACACCGGTCTAGCCGGTAGAAAATTGAATAGCCATGCGAATACTCATTGTTGGTAACGGCGCGCGCGAGGATGCGCTATCGTGGCGCATCGCGCAATCGCCATCGTGCGAGGCGCTTTTTGCGGCGCCCGGAAATGCCGGGACGTCGACGCGCGGCGAGAATTGGAATATCGCTCCGACCGACGGCAAGGCGATCGTGGAGCGCTGCATCCGGGAGCGTATCGATCTGGTCGTGCTTGGCCCGGAGACGGCGATCGCCGCCGGCGTCGGCGACCGCTTGCGCGAAGCGAAGATCGCCGTTTTCGGGCCGAATCGTTCGGGCGGCCGCCTCGAATCGAGCAAGACGTTCGCCAAACGTTTCATGGAACGGCACGGCGTGCCGACCGCTCGTGCCGCGATCGTCCACTCGCTCGACGGCGCGCTCAAAGCGCTTGAGAATTGGAAGGGCGGCGTCGTCATCAAAGCCGACGGGCTCGCCGCCGGAAAAGGCGTGGTCGTCTGCGACGACGTCGCATCGGCGCGCGCGGTGCTCGGCGATTGGTATGGCGGCAATAAGGTGCCGGGCGGCGGTAACGACGTGCTCTTGGAAGCCAAACTCGAAGGGCGCGAAGTCAGCGTCTTTGCGCTTGCCGACGGCCGCGCGATGCTGCCGATCGCCGCAGCCTGCGATTACAAGCGCGCGGGCGACGGAGACACGGGGCCCAACACCGGAGGCATGGGCGCGTATTCGCCGCCGCTCGGTTTTCCCGACGATATGTTCGACCAAGTGCGCGAACGTATTCTCGCGCCGGTGCTCCGCGGGCTTCTCGCCGAAGGCGAGGAGTATGTGGGCGTCCTCTATTGCGGCATCATGTGGACGAAGAGCGGACCGTTCGTCATCGAGTTCAACGCGCGCTTCGGCGACCCGGAGACGCAAGTCTTGATGCCGCGCATCTCGGGCGATTTCGCCGCGCTTTTAAAATCGGCCGCGGACGGTGCGATGGATCTCTCGCTGGCGAGCGTCGGCGGCCAATCGTGCGTCGGCGTGGTGCTCGCGACCAGCGAGTACCCGCGGATCAGCACGCCGATCGCGGGCCTCGACCCGGATATTTCGCTACCGGGGGGAAGCCAGGCTTTTTGGGGTTCCACGCAGGCCGCCAACGGCCGCGTGATGGCGGCGGGCGGCCGGGTCCTGACGGTCACGGCGGTTGGGGACGATCTTCCCGAAGCGCGCGAGCACGCATACGAAGCGGTCGGCGTCCTGGCCAAACGCCTGGGATCCAAGGACCTGACCTATCGCACCGACATTGGGCATTAGCGGCGAACGACAGGGGTAACCCCCTCCCCCGGGGTATGGATAGCGTATGCCCGACCATCGTACGGCCGTCGTTGCTCTGGATCCCGAGGTCAAGGCCGATCTCGTGCGTCGCCTAAAAACGGCACGTGGGCATCTCGATGCGATCGTAGGCATGGTCGATCAGGACGCGTACTGCTTAGAGGTGCTCCGGCAGCTCTCCGCCGTTCGGTCCGCGCTCGATCGGGTCGGAAGGATCGAACTGCGCCATCATCTGCAACATTGCTTCGTAGAAGCGATGCGGACCGGCGATGAGGAACCTGCGGTTCTCGAGCTGATGGAGACGCTCGAATACGATAAGAATGTCGTCTGAGCGGGACGGTCGATGTTAATCACGTTCGAATCGCGCAACAACACCTACGCTATGAAGCTCGGGCGCTTTACCCTGTCGCAGAGCGCGTTCATGATCGCTGCGGCGACGCTGATCGGCTTGGGAGGCGGATTCGGCGCGATAGCCTTTCGCTGGATGATCGCGGCTGCCGGAGCCTTGGCTTTTGGAGAGATCGGGCCGTTTTTACACGCGCACATCGGGCCGGTCGGCATCGTCGTGCAGTTGGCGATCGGCGGGACGATCGCAGCATTCGTGGCCGCGCGCTTCGCGCCGGAGGCGCGCGGACACGGCGTCCCGGAAGTGATGGAGGCGGTGGCGCTACGCGGCGGCGTGATGCGTCCCCGGATCATTGCTATCAAATCGATCGCATCGGCAGCTTCGATTGGATTTGGCGGCAGTTGCGGGCGGGAGGGACCGATCGTGCAGATTGGTTCGACACTGGGGTCGGTTCTCGGTCAAATCGTGCGCGCGCCCGCGCCGATCGTGCGCACCTTGGTCGCATGCGGCGCCGCGGCAGGCATATCCGCGACCTTCAACGCGCCAATCGGCGGCGTGTTCTTCGCGTCCGAGGTGATTCTCGGCGAATTCGCGCCGCGTTCGTTTGCTGCGATTGTGGTTGCATCGGTCGTGTCGGCCGTCATCGGGCGCGCGTTTTTGGGCAATCATCCATCGTTTAGCGCCGCTGCATTCGCGCTGGTATCGCCGTGGGAGTTGGTGTTCTACGCGATTCTCGGTTTGATTGCCGCGATGTGGGCGACCGGGTTCGTCAACGTGTTGTACTTTGTCGAGGACGTGTTCGATCGCGTTCAATTGCCGCAGTGGAGCAAAGGCGCGATCGGGTTCGCCGGAGTCGGGGCGATCGGCATCTGGTTCCCCCAGATCTTCGGGGTGGGATACGATAGCATCCAACAAGTTTTCTACGAACACGTGCCGGCGCTCCACGCCTTTACGTTAGCCGCGCTCAAACCGATCGCTACGTCGTTGACACTGGGATCGGGCGGCTCCGGCGGAGTATTCGCGCCCTCGCTCTTTACCGGCGCGTTTCTGGGCGACGGGTTCGGCCGGATCATCCATCAGGCATTTCCGTCGTGGACGGGCCCCGCGGCAGCATACGGCTTGGTCGGAATGGCCGCGGTCTTTTCCGCAGCTGCCGAGGCACCGATCACCGCGATTATGATCGTGTTCGAGATGTCGAGCGACTACACGATTATTCTGCCGTTGATGGTTGCGGTTGTGATCGCGACGCTGCTGGGCCGGCGGTTGCTCGGCTCGACGGTATACGAACGCAAACTGATTCGTCGCGGCATCAATTGGCAGCGGGTGCGTAATCCTCGGTTTTTCGCGAAGGTCCCGGTATCGAGCGTGGTGCGGGCGGCGCCCGTCGTCGGCCAGGTGGATGAACCGATTCGGGCTCTGCTCGATCGCGACGCCGATCCGGGCGAGCTCGCGATGCCGGTCTGCGACGGCGAGCGTTTCGTCGGGATCGTCACGACCACCGGCATCGCGCAGGCGATTGCATCCGGGCAAGGCGATATGCCCGTGCGTTCGATCTTGCAGCGCGATGTCGAATCGTTGGTGGCATCGGATACGCTCGAACGCGCGGCCACGCTGATGGCCGACATGGAGACTCCCCTGCTCCCGATTCTAGGCGACGAGGGCGCAAAACTAATCGGCATCGTCACGCGCCGCGATCTGTTGTTGGCCTATCGTAGTTTCGTTGACGTGTGACGCCTAGATTAGCGAGAGTTGCAACGGTGCTTGCGAAACGATGCGCGGTACGGTGCGCGATGGAAAGCGCGCCAGCAGCGCGCTCACGCGTTCGCTGATTTCATCGGAGATCGCACGCGGGGCGTACTTGCCGCGATAGAGATCGGCGTATTCGGCGAGTAGTTCGGGCCGATGCTCGCGCAGATAGCTGAAGAAGGCCTCGCGCGTGACTTCGTGCAGGTAGAGCGTGTTGTGCCAGACGCGTTGCGCCCCGGCTTCTCGGGCTGCTGATATCACCGCTTCGAGCGATGCGGGGGCATCGGTGATCCGCGGCAAGACCGGCGCTAACGCGACGTTCACCGGGATGCCTGCATCGGCCAGCATGCGTACCGCGCGCAAGCGCTGTTTGGGCGGAGCGACGGTGGGTTCGATCTCTCGCGAGAGGCGCTCGTCAAGCGTCGCGATGCTGATCGATACGCTGACGCCGGCACGCCCCGCCATCGACTGGAGCACGTCGATATCGCGCACGACCAGTGGCGAACGCGTGATGATGGCGGCGGGCGTTTCGTAATCGCGCAGCGCTTCGAGGACGCCTCGGGTCAGGCGATAGCGGCCTTCGAGCGGTTGGTAGGGGTCGGTCACCGTCCCAATCGCGACTTGCTCGTGCTTCCAACTGCGTTTAGCCAGTTCGCGCCGGGCGAGGGCGGGGGCATTGGTCTTCACGTAGAGCCGGCTGCCCCAGGAGCCCTCGCCGTCCTCTTCTAGATACGTATGCGTGCGGCGGGCGTAGCAAAAACGGCACTGGTGGAAGCACCCGCGGTAGGGATTGATCGACCAAGCGAACGGCATGCCCTTGACCGCATTGACGATCGATTTGGCTTCCTGCTCGATAACGGTGACGCCGCGCATCTTGGGAGCATACATCGAACAGGTGTTCGGTGCAAGGGCTCGGCCGCCGCGAGTGTAACTTCGAGCCGCAACGGAGGTTATCAGAGAGTACGATGGCTTATCAGATGCAACAACCGGTCGCCCGCGCGGCCACCCAATCGCTTCTAGCTCAGGTCTTGGGCATCACGGCGGTCGGCCTGTGCGTTACCGCGCTCTCCGTGATACTCTTCCCGACCGTGCCGTTCGGGATAGGGCTGTTCGCGCTGATCGGGGGGCTCATTCTGCTCTTCGTCATGTCTGCGGTGCAAAGCAACCCGGGGCTCGCCCTGCTGCTGTTTTACGTCTTCGCATTTCTCGAAGGCGTCGGCATCTCGCCGACGATCGAGCATTACCTGAATCTCGCCGGCGGCCCGAGCATCGTGTTTAACGCGGCGCTCACGACGGGCCTTGGCATGTTCGCCCTGGCCGCGATCGTCTATGCGACCGGCCTGGATTTACGGCGCTTCCAGGGCATATTCATGATCGCGCTGCTCGGCCTGGTGCTGGTGGGCATCGTCGGCATCTTCTTGCATTTCGTTTCCCCGACGGTGTACTCGTGGATTACGCTGGTGATCTTTACGGGCTTCGTGTTGATCGATTTTGCCCGGATTCGCGCCGGCGGAGACGGCGTTTCGCCCGTCATGATGGCCGTAAGCATCTACCTGGATATCATCAATATTTTTCTCGCTCTGCTCCAGATTTTCGGGGGGAGACGCTCGAACGACTAAAGGCAGGCCGGAAGAGGCTGCCACCTGTTAGAATCAGAGCTACAGCATGTGCGGGATATCGGGAGTCTATGCGCCGGGCCGTGAGGCCGCGCGTCTTGCCTACTTTGCGTTGTACGCGTTACAGCACCGCGGGCAAGAGTCGGCCGGCATCGCCGCCGCCGACGGCGGGACGATTCGCTCGCATAAGGAGATGGGCCTGATCGGCGCGATCTTCGACGAGGAGAGCCTCGGGGCGCTCTCGGGACATATCGCCGTCGGCCATACCCGGTACTCGACGACCGGTTCTTCGATGGTCGTCAACGCCCAGCCGCTGCTCGAGCGAACCGAGATCGGCGATTTCGCATTCGTGCACAACGGCAACCTCACCAACACCGACGATTTGCGCGAGTCGCTCGCACCGACCACCACCTTGCTCGCCAGCTCCGACTCCGAAGTGATGGCCAAGGTCTTAGTCGAGGCGCCGGGATCGATGCTCGAGCGCATCCAACACGTTCTCGGCGTTGCGCAAGGCGCGTACTCGGTCGTCCTCATCACCAAAGATGAGTTGTATGCGTTTCGCGATCCGTGGGGCGTGCGTCCGCTCTGCTTGGGAACGTACGGAGACGGCGGCTACGTCGTCGCGTCGGAATCGTGCGCGCTTGCCACGGTCGGCGCGCAGTACGTGCGCGAGATCGAAGCGGGCGAAGTGATTCGCATTACCGCGGCCGGGATGGAATCGCATCGCGGCCCCAACCAGACGGCAAAACCGGCGCTGTGCATGTTCGAATACATCTATTTCGCGCGGCCGGACTCGACGCTGAACGGTCGCTCGATTTACATGGCGCGCTACGCGATGGGCCGGCAACTCGCCAAGGAGCATCCGGTAGAAGCGGATGTGGTGATGGCGGTGCCGGATTCGGCCGTCCCCGGCGGCATCGGTTACGCGGCGGAGGCCGATCTGCCGTACGTTGAAGGGCTCATCAAAAACCGCTACATCGGGCGAACGTTCATCAGTCCGGATCAGAAGATGCGCTCGCGAGGCGTGCAGTTGAAGTTCAATCCCGTCGTGGAGAACCTGCGCGGACAACGCGTGATCGTGGTGGACGATTCGATCGTGCGCGGTACGACAACGCCCCGCATCGTAGCGCTGCTGCGCGAGTCGGGTGCGAAAGAAGTGCATCTGCGCATCACCTCGCCGCCGATCAAACACCCCTGTTACCTCGGCGTCGATATGGCGACGTACGACGAGTTGATTGCCGCGAATTATACGATCGAACAGATTCGCGAGAAGACGGGCGCCGATTCGCTCGGCTACCTCAGCTTGTCCGGGTTGGTGGCTTCGACCGGACGCGAGCACGGCGAAATGTGCCTGGGCTGCTTGACCGGCACCTATCCGAATGCGCCGGCCGCGCATGAAACCCGCGAACTCGTTGGTTGATCACCCTCTATAGAGAGCCGTTGGTGCTCACCGACGGCGGCATCGAGACGCGCATCATCTATGAGTTTCATCGCTCGTTGCGCGACTTTTGCTCGTTCGAATTGCTGGACGACGCGCAGGGGCGCGCGATCCTCACGCAGATCTATCGCAGCTACGCGGAGATCGCCGCGCGGTTCGATCTGCCGATCCAGCTCGGCACGCCGACCTGGCGCGCGAGCCAAAACTGGACTACCGACGTTACGCGGTACAATCGCGAAGCCGTCGCGCTCATTCGCGACGTGATCGCCCAAACCGGCGCACGCGCGATCGTGGCCGGCGTGATCGGCCCGGCGACCGATGGTTACGACCCCACCCATGCGCTCGGAGCCGTCGAAGCGGAAGCGTACCATCGCGAGCAGGCGGTGGCGCTGGCGGATGCAGGCGTCGATATTTTGTACGCGGCGACGTTTCCGAGTTGCGATGCGTTGCTCGGCGCCTGCGCGGCAATGGCGCAGACGCGGCTGCCGTTCGCGGTCGCGCCGATGATACGCCCGGATGGAACGATGATGGACGGTACGCCGTTGGCAACCGCTATCGAACGCCTCGATGCCGATCCAAGCCGACGGCCGTGGCACTATATGCTGGGCTGCATCTATCCGACCAACGCCGCAACGGCGCTCGCCGCACTCTTTCGCGCCGCGCCGGATCTCGCGCATCGCGTCGTCGGCCTGAAGGCCAACGGCTCGCCGTTGCCGCCGCAGGAACTCGAAGAGGGCGCACGGTTGGAGCAAGCCGAGCCGCAGGTATTCGCACGCGATCTATGGGCGTGCGCGCACGAGTTTGGGCTGACGGTTTTGGGTGGCTGTTGCGGGACGGATGCGCGCCACATCGAGGAAATCGCCGAGCAGGCTTCACAGCGAGTGTAACGCCGGCGCGTTCGCGCGGCCGTTATGGTTCCGGCGGAAATGCGGCCGAGCGGACGTCTTCCGCGTACGATTGCAGCGCGGCGACGGCGGCCTGGCCGAGTTCCCCAAAACGCTTCGCGAAGCTCGGCGACTTCGGGTACATGCCCAGGGCGTCGTGCAAGACGAGCACCTGCGAATCGCAATGCGGGCCGGCGCCGATGCCGATGGTGATGATGCGCAGCGTTTCCGTAATCTCGCGGGCGATTTCGGGATCGACGACCTCGAGCACGATCGCGTATGCGCCGGCATCTTGCACGGCGAGCGCATCTTCGAGCAGGCGCTCGCGATTGGTTCGCACCTTGTATCCTGGGCCTAAGCCCGCGGTTTGCGGCGTAACGCCGATGTGTCCGATGACCGGGATACCCGCCGCGGTGATCGCGCGAATGCGCTGCGACTCATGCTTCCCGCCCTCGAGTTTAACGGAGCACGCGCCGCCCTCTTTCACCAGACGAATGGCGCTGCGCAGCGCATCCTCGTCGCTAACCTGATACGAACCGAAGGGCATATCGCCGACGATGTGCGCTCGCGACGTTCCGCGAACGGCTGCCGCAGTATGATGCAACATCTGCTCGAGCGTTACCGGCGTGGTTTCGTCGTACCCAAGGACGACGTTCCCGAGCGAATCGCCGACCAAGATGAAATCGATACCGGCCTCCTCGGCGAAGCGCGCGAACGGCGCATCGTAGGCGGTGATCATCGGAAATGGCGCTTTGCCCTTGCGCCGCAGGATCGCGCCCGCCGTAATCCGGCGGAGAGCGGGGCCCTTGGCGGGCTCGTATGGGCGGTCTTCGCCTTTGGCGGCATTCTGCTGTGACATGGCCTTACCGCCTTCTGCGCAAGGCCGCCCTCGTCCGTTTCGAGCGTCCCCAATCGGGTATAGGGTCTTGGTATGAAGAACGCACTTGATTCAGCGATCGACCAAGCCAAGAAGACCGTAGCCGATGTCCGCGACGGTGCCGATGAGGCGATGCATCGCTCCGCAGCCAACGCCGAAAAGACGCGTCGCGAAGTGGCTGGGAATAGCATGACCCCCATGGAGCGACTGGTCTCCGCGGCCAGCGAGATCCAGCACCGTACGCAGGCTGAAGTGGACCGCGCGAAACGCGAATTGCGCTAGCGCCGCTACCGCGCCGGGCGAGGATGGGGCGCGAGGCATTGCGAAGGCTTCGTCAATGAAGCAGCTATTCGCGATCCTCTGCGTCACGCTCGCCCTTTCCGCATGCGGCGGTGGAGTCGGTGGTGGAAGTTCGACGCCGCCATCGGTGACATCGGTACTCATCATTACGACCAAGAGCGGCGCACCGGTCGCGAACCAATCGGTCGTGCTCTCGACCGGCGTTTCCGGGAATTCACCGAACATCACGCCGACCGGCGTGATCGCGACGCAAACGACAAACGCGAGCGGTCAAACGACGTTTAGCAGCTTGACGCCGGGTGCAACGTACTGTTGGACCTGGACGTATCAACCGTCCCCCTCGCAACTCCAGCAACAGTCAACGTGCACGAGCGGTTGGGGCGGCGTCGGGAGCATTACGCTCGCGCTGTAGTTGCGCCGCGCAACGTGTAAAACAACGACGGCCTCGGATGCGACGATCCGAGGCCGTCGTTTGCGTTTATGCGAGTAAGGAGCCTCTAGACGCCGGCCTTCGTGGCGCCGTTGGCGTGGACGATAGGTGAACCAGCGAGCGTTTCGACGAGCGAAACGAAGGCGCGCACCGGCGTGCCGGTCGGCCCCTTGGCTTGCCATGCCGACTCGTTGTCGAGATAGGCGGTGCCTGCGATATCGAGATGCAGCCAGGGCGTCTTTTCGTCAACGAACGCCTTGAGGAATGCGCCTGCGGTGAGCGTGCCCGCCGGGCGGCCACCGGTGTTTTTCAGATCGGCGATGTCGCTCTTCATCGCGGAGGTGTAGTCGTCGTAGAGCGGCATCGGCCAATAGCGTTCGCCGGTCGGCTTGGAGAGCGCGACGAACTGGTCGATGAACGCGTCGTTGTTGCCGACGACCGCGCTCGCAGCGTGGCCGAGCGCGATGACGCAGGCTCCGGTTAGCGTTGCGGTATCGACGATCTTGGTTGCGCCGAGTTTTTGCGCGTAACAGAGCGCATCGCACAGGACCAAGCGTCCTTCAGCGTCGGTGTTGATGACTTCGATCGTCTTGCCGTTCATCGCGGTGACGATGTCGCCGGGTTTGGTCGCTTTGCCGCCCGGCATATTTTCCGTTGCGGGAACGATCGCCACGACGTTGAGCTTCGGCTTGAGCTTGCCGATCGCGTACATCGCCGCGATGGTTCCCGCGCCGCCGGACATATCGTATTTCATCTCTTCCATGCGATCCGGTGGTTTGAGCGAGATGCCGCCCGTATCGAACGTGATGCCCTTGCCGACCAGCGCGAGCAGCTCTTTGCTCGACGGGTCGCCCTTGTACGTCATAACGATGAACTTCGGAGGTTGTGCGCTGCCCTGTGCGACCGAGAGGAACGAGCCCATTTTCTCGGCGCGAGCGCGCGCTTCGTCGAGCACGTCGATCTCTACGCCGACTTCCTTCGCAACTTTGGCGGCTTCATCCGCAAGGTGGGTCGGGGTCATATCGTTCGCTGGAGTTAACGCAAGGCGACGCGCGAGGTTGACCGCGTCACCGACGATGGTTCCGCGGTTCGCACCGGTTTTAACCGCAGCTTGATCGAGGCCGTGCGAGAGCAGCGTCGTCGACGTGACGGCCATGCGCTTATCGGGCTTCTCTTGATAGCTCGTGGTTTCGAACGAGCCCGAGATCGCGCCCTCCGCCGCGAACGACGCGCAGGCGACGGCGTTCGCCGCGGCTTGCGGCGGCAGCGCCACGGCGATCTGCTCGACGTTGCGGCGCCCAAGATAGCGAACGGCTGCGCCCGCATAGCGTGCGAGCATATACGGCTCGAACTTGGCCGACTCGCCCAGGCCTACGACGAGCACGCGTTGGAACGGTTGGCCTTTGGCATGAATGAGCGCGAGTTCGCAGAGCTTGCCTTTGATTTCGCCGGACGCCAGCACGTCTGCGATGGCGCCGCCGAGCGCGGTATCGATGGCCTTGGCCGGCCCGGTGAGTTCTCCATCGGAGAAGACCGGGACGACGAGTGCTCCGGTGCGCACGGTGCCCGGCGCATCTTGAGCGGTACGGATTTGCATGGTCAGCCTTTCGCTTGGGTGAACTAGAGCGCCACGAAGATGGCGAAGAACGTCTTCGATGATTGTTCGTGCGCGGCGCCTGGACGGCCCTGCGCGGGAGGCATAGTGAGCGACCAAAGTCGGAACCTGGATGCATACGCGAAGGCGGGCGTCGATATCGCCGCGGGTAACGAAGCCGTTGCCCGGTATAAGGGCGTCCTCGGCGCGTGGCGTCATCCCGACCAGATGGACGCGATCGGCGGCTTTGGCGGCGTCATGCGCATGCCCGGGGGCGGCGATCGGGCCCTGGTCGCCTCGGCCGACGGGGTCGGGACGAAGATTCTTATTGCGGCCGAATTGGAGCGCTACGACGGCGTCGGCCGCGACCTGGTGAATCACTGCGTCAACGATATTTTGGTAGTGAATGCCACGCCGCTGTTTTTCCTCGATTATCTCGCGGTCGGGAAACTCGATCCGGCGGTCGCCGCCGCGGTGGTCGCGGGGTGCGCCGGCGCATGCCGCGCGCACATGTGCGCGCTGTTAGGCGGAGAGACGGCGGAGATGCCGGGCCTCTACGCGCCGGGGCATTTCGATTTGGCCGGAACGATCGTCGGCACCGTTGAGATCGCGGCGCTCCCCAAACCGGAAACGGTGGAAGCCGGCGATGCGATCGTCGCGCTACCGGCGGTGGGATTGCATACCAACGGCTACTCGCTCGCTCGCAAATTCATCGCACGCGAAGAGTGGGGCGTGCCGTTCGACGGCACGACGTACGGCGACGCGCTGTTGGCCGAACATCCGTCGTATTACAATGCGGTGCGCGCGATCCAAACGGTCGCGCACGTGAAGACGATGTCGCACATCACCGGCGGCGGCTTGCTCGAGAACGTGCCGCGCACCCTGCCGAGTAACGTGAAAGCGATCTTCGAGCAGACGCGCTGGAGCGTACCGCCGATCATGCAAGAGTTGGTGAAACGAGCCGAACTTTCGCACGAGGAGCGTTATCGCACGCTCAACATGGGCGTCGGCTACACGCTGGTCGTCCCGCTCGCCGATGCGGCGAAGGCCGTGGCGGCTGCACCGGGTGCGTTCGTCGCCGGCTGGATCGAAGCGCGGCGTGGCGACGAGCCATCCGTGGTCGTGCACGAAGCGCGCGTATAGCCGCCCTTGCGAGCGATGGTGAACTTAATCGTCGATCTGGACGAACGTTTCGATGCGACGGCGCAGGAGCACGCGATTGCGGCCATCGTCGGCTCGGGTTGCACGTTCGATGAACGGCGAGGCGCCGCGGATGCGACCCTGGCGTGGATCGATGAAACGTTCGGCGGCGCGTGGAGCGGCGAAGCCTACGCCGGGAGCACCGTGGCGGCGCTGCGCGATGGCCGCGCCGTGGGATTCGCAACGTATGCGCCGGAGGGGCTGCGGTATCGATGGCTACGCTGTGTCGCCACCGAACCCGGTGTCGGCATTTTTGGGCCATTCGGCGTGAATGCGAGCGAGCGCGGCGGACCGCTCGGAGGCGCGCTGCTGCAAGCCGCTCTCTGTAGCTTGCGCACGCGCGGATATCGGCGCGCGCTCATTCCAGCGGTGGGTGACGAGCGCTTGCAACGCTACTATGTCGAGCGCGTGGGCGCACGGGTCGTCGAACGTTTCACGCTTCGCGACGGTGGTGAGGAGCGCATTCGCACCATCGTGATGGCGTCGGGTAGCGGGACGAACTTCCAAGCCGTGCTCGAGCGGGTGCGTGCGGGTACGCTCCCGCTGGAAATCGCGGCGCTGGTTTGCAACACGGCCGATGCGTTTGCGATCGAGCGCGCGCGTGTGGCGAAAATTCCGGCCCGCGTGGTCGCCAGGGATCGAGCGAACGAGTCCCGGGCTGCGTACGACGCACGCTTACTCGAGGCAATCGGGAACGAACGGCCGCAGTTGCTGTTGCTGCTCGGATGGATGCATCTGCTGGCCCCCTCATTTCTGGACGCATTTCCGGATACGATCAACGTGCATCCGGCGTACCTGCCGTTCGATGCAACGCGTGACGAGGTAGGGCTTGCCGATGGGTCGTACATCCCGGCGTATCGCGGTGCACGTGCGGTGCGCGATGCGATCGCGGCGGGAAGCGCGTGGAGCGGCGTGAGCGTGCACGTTGTGACGCCGCAGGCCGATAGCGGGCCGATTTTGGTGCGTATGCCGCTGTACATCGAAGGCTTATCGGAAGCCCAGGTGTTGGAGCGCTTGCATACGTTGGAGCACGACCTCGTGCCGCGCGGTATCATGCGCTGGATCTACGAACGGTAAGGAGATAAGGAAGACATGCCCATCACCAAACTCGACCCGAAGACCGCGCTTGTGGCGATCGATCTGCAGCGCGGTATCGTCGCCAGGCCGACGCATCCGGATTCGGCCGGCGTCGTGGCCAACGCAGCTCGGCTCGCGGCGGCGTTTCGCGCGGCCGGATTGCCCGTAGTGCTGGTCCACGTGACGGTTGCGGCGGATCGCAGCGATGCGGTCAAGACGCGCACCGACGAGCCGTCGTCCGGGGCCAAACCGACGCCGGAATTCGCGGAGTTCGTCGATGAACTGGCTCTTGCCCCGAGCGATATCCAGGTGACCAAGCGCCAATGGGGAGCCTTTTACGGGACGGACCTCGATTTACAACTGCGCCGTCGCGGCGTTACCGGGATCGTGCTGTGCGGCATCTCCACCAGCATCGGCGTCGAATCGACGGCTCGCAACGCATGGGAGCATGGCTACAATATCGCCTTTGCTGCGGACGCAATGGCCGACACGCGCCCCGAAGCGCACCAGAACTCGATCGAACGCATCTTCCCACGTATCGGCGAGGTGGGCACCACCGCGGACATCCTCGCAAAACTCGAGGAGCGGGAATCTATAACCTGAGTCCGCATGTCGCTCGCGAGCGAGGTTCGCGGGGCAGGGCGATGGAGGCAGGGCTTCCGCCTGGGTCGAAAATTCGCGGCACATTCGATATCCGCGTTTATTCCCGATCGTCGAAAGGGGCTACGAGCTGTTACTCGATCGATAGGCATATATTGCCAAACGTACGTTCGTATGGTAAGTGTTATTTGTGAAACTCGCTGATTGGGCCAGGCGACAAGGCATCTCCTATACCACCGCTTGGCGGTGGGTAAAGAACGATGCGATGCCGGTCCCTTGGAAGCAACTTGCGGGCGGCACGATCTTGGTCGATGCCCCAATCGACGAGAAACCCTCGGCAATTGCGCTCTATGCTCGCGTTAGCAGCCACGATCAGCGCAACGATCTCGACCGGCAGCTTGCGCGACTCGCAACCTACGCAGCCTCGCACGACCTCCATGTCGTTGAAGCGGTTGCCGAAGTCGGATCGGGGCTCAACGGTAAGCGTCGTAAACTCTTGCGGCTCCTTTCAGATGCGCGTATTAGCGCAATCGTGGTCGAACATCGTGATCGCTTCGCTCGTTTCGGTTCGGAGTATTTGGAAGCTGCGCTTGCCGCATCGGGGCGCCGTCTCATTGTGGTGGATTCCGGCGAGAGGAACGATGATCTGGTGCAGGATATGATCGCGATTTTGACGAGTTTTTGCGCGCGGTTGTACGGGCGTCGTTCGGCTCGCAATCGGGCGATCAGCATTGAGCGCGCATTGGCTCGGGTAGCCCCTGAATGATCGTCTCGCACAGGATTCGCCTGGTACCAACGGCAGCACAAGAAGGCACCTTTCGCCGAGCCTGCGGAACGGCTCGCTTTGCGTATAATTGGGCGCTTGCGGAGTGGCAGCGCGAGTATCGTGCCGGAGGCACTCCAACCGAAGCGTCGTTGCGTAAATCGCTCAATGCACGCAAGGCGAGCGAGTTCCCCTGGATGTACGAGGTCCCAAAGACGGTCGTACAACACGCGATCAAGCATCTCGGTGTAGCATACAAGAACTTCTTTGATGATTGCGCAAGGTTCAAACGTGGTCAGCTCAAAGCTCAACGGATTCGTAGGCCGCGCTTTAAGAAAAAAGGCCGACACGAGGCGTTTCGCGTCGACAACGGCACCGACAAGACGCGTCCGAACGCCGTTTGCGTGGATGGCAAATGCGTGAAGCTCTCCCGCATCGGGTGGGTGCGGATGCGCGAAGAGGTGCGCTTCGCGGGCTCGATTCTCTCGGCGACGATCTCACGGCAGGCTGATGCGTGGTACTGCGTATTCATCGTTGATGTCGGGGATATTCCGGCGGAGGGAACGGCGCGCGGGATCGTTGGCATTGATCTTGGAATCGCTCACCTCGCAACGCTTTCGGATGGTTCGACGCCGATTGAATCGCCGAAACCGCTACGGAGGCTCCTCGGCAAACTCAAGCGACTCAATCGTGCTCTTCATCGGAAGGTTAAGGGTTCGTGCAATCGCGCTAAAGCAAAAACCACGCTCGCGCGGCTTCACGCACGCATTGCCCATATCCGAGCAGACGCGCTGCATAAACTCACGACCGACCTCGTGCAGCGTTTTGGTATCATCGTGATCGAAGACCTCAACGTGCGGGGAATGCTCGCCAATCGGAAACTCTCTCTCGCTATTGCGGACATCGGATTCTTCGAGTTTCGACGACAACTTGAGTATAAGGTGAAGATGTCTGGAGCTTCGCTCATTGTTGCCGATCGTTGGTACCCGTCATCAAAACTGTGCTCGATGTGCGAGGTGAAGAATGAGCATCTGACGCTCGGCGAGCGAAGCTGGGTGTGTTTATCGTGCGGCACGGCCCATGACCGCGATGTGAATGCGGCCCGCAATCTCGCACGATACCCGGAGAGTTGGGCCGGGTCAGCCTGCGGAGCCGAAGGCGCTCGCGAGGCGGCTATCCGCCTCGTGAAACCGGCGGCGTAGAAGCATGGAAGATTTGCCTATGCAAATTACAACGGTGTTTCGTGTCGACGCTTTCGGGATTTCGTCCCTCGTTAGCGCCGTAAGGTGGCTCTTGAGCGGCTTACGCTGTGGTTGAGAAATTCCGAAGAGGCCGCCGGCATTGGTTGCGCTATATTGGTATCGCGAGCGCGGCCGCCGTATGCCTGAGCAATCTTTTTTGGCCCGAACCTGCCGGATTTCGTTTGCCGTATGTGCCTCTATTGGTTTTGATTTGGGCGCTAATTTTTTGGCCCGCTTCCCAAGTGAAGATCGATCAATGGATTGAAAGGTGGGTCGCTTGGCGAAAACAACATGCGGGTTCGAGGGAGGTTGAGAAGATTGAAAGGTGAGTCGCGTTGCATAAACGCTTGAGCGGAAAGCACAAAAAAGACCAACAAAGATAGCCCTCCTGGAACGAAACATAGCCGATGCACTCCCGTAGTATAGGCATGCGTTTCGGTATCGCGGTATGGACCTTGCTGCTACTCTTCGTGGCGTCACAACAGCCGGCTCTTGCGGCATATGCGCCGTCGCTCGCGCTCCCCATGTTAGCGCGCGAACCCTCCATGGACGGCCGGATCGATGCATCGTGGAAGGGGGCCGCACCCCTACGGCTCGGCTACGACTTCACCAATCATCGGCATGCGGAGCAACCCACCGGCGTCTACGTTGCCCAAGACCCCACCGGCCTCGATATCGCTTTCGTCTCGACGCAACGGCAAAGGGTTAAGGCTGCGACCCTTACGAACGGCGCGGCCGTGCTCAACGACGATAACGTCGGCGTCTTCATTTCTCCTCAGGGTACGCAGGGCTTCAGCTATGCGTTCTACGCGAACGCCAAGGGTGCACGCACGCAGACATCCTCCGAAAATACGGCGTACACGCCGTCCTGGACCGCTGCCGGCGATATCGCATCGCCGGGATACACGGTCACCATGCACATCCCGTTCGCGATCGTTCGTTCCAACGGATCCAAGCACTGGAGCGTGCAGTTCGTGCGGTTCAATCTCGCCTCCGACAGCTACGACGTCTGGTCTCATAGCGCGCTCGCAACATCGACGAGCGACGCGACGTTCTTCGGCACGCTCACGGGGGTCGGCGCGCACCTCGCGAAGGGTGCGACCGCTCCCGGGCGTCCCGCCGCACGCTTTCAACCCTACGCGCTCGGCGTTGCGCGTTCGTCTGCGGCGGGCGGCGCGACCTCGCAAATGGGCCTCGACATGGCGATCCCGGTCACCCCCACGGCATCGTTCGTCGGATCTTTCCACCCCGACTATTCCAACGTTGAAACCGATCAGCAGACCATCTCGCCCACGGCATTTCCGCGCCAATACCAAGAGGTGCGCCCGTTTTTTACGCAAGTTGGAAATGCATTTAATGCGACGTTTGGATGTACGAACTGTCCGGAATCGATCTACACGCCTTCGATCCCCACTTTTCGCGAGGGGTACGGCCTGGAAGGCACGCAGGGACCGCTGACCTTCTCCGGATTCGACGCCGTCGGATCGCAACGCACCGATGCTGCCGGTGCGATCGATTTTTCGCACGCTACCGCTCGGAACGACGTTTCCCTGGACGCGCAGCGCATCTCGGTAAACACCCCCGGGTTTACCGACTCGACCACATCGCTCAATGCCGGCTACCTCGATCAACGTAGCCACATGTTTCTCTACGCGAACTACGCGCGCGAAACCGGGACGTTCGTGAGCGACCCGGCCCAGGCGCGCTACGGCGAGATCGGCACGGGGTATAAAGACGCGAATACGGTCTTCGTGGCCGCCCGTCAATATGTCGGGGCGCAGTACAGCCCGGCGGACGGCTACGTCCAGCAGAGCGATATCGGCGGTTATATCGCCTACGCGGAACGTACGCTGCACTTTTCGCGACGTTCTCCGCTCCAAGACATCTCGGTCAGCGCAAACGATAGTCGATACATCAACCATCTTTCGCAGCCGGCACAGAGCAACGCCGGTTATCAGGTGAATTTCGATCTCAAGAACCTGTGGACGCTGCACGTCTTCCAGCAATCCACCTTTGTCCTAACCTCGGCGGCCCAGTATCTCCCGTTCTCGGACGGCAACGGCGCCTTCATCGGGTATAACCAAAACTCGAACTTCCCGCTCGGCCTTGCATACAGCACCGGCGCTTATTACCACGGGCGAGCGACGAGTTGGCAATTCAACGATACGCTGCCGCTGCGTCGCAAGGTGAGCCTCTCGCTCAACCTCAACGAGAACATGTACGCCTCGCAGGACGCAGCCGAACCGTCGTTCCGGCAATGGCTCAATAGCGCGAGCGTCAACTGGCAGTTTTCGCCGGACGCATCGCTCGCGGTCGGCGCGCGACGCATCAATGGTGTGAACCTGCCGTATGCGTTCGCGCCCCCAGTCTTCACGCCGATCTTCGCTGACAATCTCAGCGCCGCGTTCCACTACCTGCGCGGACATAACGAGTTCTATCTCGTCTACGGCGACCCCAACGCCTTGGTCACCACGCCCGCGGTCTACTTCAAATGGATTTTCTACGCCGGCGCGGAGAAGGGCACCTAACCGATCGCAGCGTGTAACTGGGCCGATAGGGCGTGCGGTTCGGCGAGGAAGGCGTCGTGGCCGTGCGGGCTGTCGAGCTCGGTATAGCGCGCCGGGTAGCCGCGCCGTGCGAGGCGGGCGGCGGCGTCGCGAACGTCCTGCGGGCGGAAGAGCCAGTCGGATGATATGCCGACGAAGGTGATCTTCGGCAACGCCGATGTGTCGGCCACGTGGCCGTTGCCGCCATACGACGACGAGTCGTCGAGCCGTACGTCGAAACTGTCCATGGCATGCGTGAGGGTTGCGTAGCTTGCGGCGTCCATGCGCGAGGTGAAGCGGTCGGCCTGCAGTTCGAGATAGCCTTCTATATCGAAACGCGAGGGATCGTTGCGGTCCGGCTTGCGTCCGTGGCGCTCGTTGAGCAGTGCTTCGGATTTATACGTGAGCATCGCGAGCTTGCGCGCGATGCGTAAGCCTCGAACGGGATCGAGCGCTAGACACTCGCGTTGAATGGCGTTGAGAGCGATGCCCATGGCGGAGTGGTGATCGTGTGCGCCGACGACGACCGCCTGCTCCACGCGTTCGGGCGCGTCGATCGCCCATTGCAAGGCTTGCATGCCGCCGAGGGAACCGCCGATGACGACGGCGAGGTGCTCGATGCCGAGTTGCGACAACGTCGCTCGCTGTGCCCGGACGATGTCGCGAACGGTGATGCGCGGAAAATCGGCGCGGTTGCCCGGGCCGGTCGAGCCGTAGCAGCTCCCGAGGGCGTTGATGCCGACGACGCACCATCGTTGCGGATCGTACAGGGCTCCCTCGCCGACGATGCCGGGCCACCAATCGGCGGCGCGGCTGGAGCCGGTGAGCGCGTGCGGAACCAGGACGACGTTCGATGCGCCGGCGTTGGGCGTACCATAGATCGTCACGCGCTGCTCGACGGACGGAAGCGTGGTTCCGCCGTCGAGTTGAAGCGAGCCGATAGCGATCGTGCGTTCGTCGATCGACGTAGCGCCGGAGGAAGTGGTCACGCGAGGGCTTGTTCGAGGTCCGCGATGATGTCCCGGCTATCTTCGATGCCGACCGAGAGGCGAATGGTGGATTCCTCAACGCCGCTCGCGCGCTGCTCGCTCGGCGAGAGTTGCTGATGCGTGGTGCTGGCCGGGTGGATTACCAGGGACTTGGCATCGCCGACGTTCGCCAGCAGCGAGAAGAGCTTGAGCTTATCGATGATGCGTTTGGCATCGGTTGCGTCGCCATTGACGCGGAACGTGAGAATCGCGCTCGCGCCCTTCGGAAGGTATTGTTGCGCGCGCTCGTACGCCGGGTCGCTCTTGAGGCCGGGATACGAAACCGATTCGACGCGCGGATGTGCTGCCAGAAACTCGGCTACCGCGAGCGCGTTGTGGCTGTGGCGTTCGATGCGGATGCCGAGCGTCTCGAGGCCTTGCAGCAACAGCCACGCATTAAACGGCGAGATCGCGGCGCCGATATCCCGCAGCAATTGCACGCGAGCCTTGAGAATATACGCGATGTTGCCGAAGGCTTGCCAATACTGCAGCCCATGATACGACGGATCCGGTTCCGTGAATTCCGGAAAGCGGCCGCTTGCGGCCCAATCGAACGTGCCGCCGTCGACGATCACGCCGCCGATCGCGGTGCCGTGGCCGCCGATGAACTTGGTCGCCGAGTGCACGACGATATCGGCGCCGAAGTCGATCGGTCGCAGCAGGTACGGCGTGGCCAGCGTATTATCGACGATGAGCGGCAGGCCGTGACGGTGCGCGAGATCCGCGTACGTTTCGATATCGAGTACGTCGATCTTCGGGTTGCCGATGGTCTCCGCGAAGATTGCCTTGGTGTTGGGCTTGATCGCGGCTTCGACCGCGAACGGATCGTTAAAATCGACCAGGCTCGTCTCGATGCCGAAGCGTTTGAGGGTGTGCGCAAATACATTATACGTTCCACCGTAGAGCGAGGTGGAGCTGACGATGTGATCGCCGACTTTGGCGAGGTTGAGAATCGCATAGACGACCGCAGCTTGGCCGCTCGCGACCGCGAGGGCCGCAGCGCCGCCTTCGAGCGCGGCGATACGTTGCTCGAGCACATCGGTCGTGGGATTATTGATACGGGTGTAGATGTTGCCGAACTCTTCAAGCGCGAAGAGCTTGCCCGCGTGCTCGGTTGAGTCGAAGAGATACGAGGTGGTTTGATAGATCGGCACCGCGCGCGCTTTGGTGGACGGATCGCCCGAATGGCCGCCGTGGATGGCAATGGTGTCGAAGTGCTGCGGAGCCGCAGCGTTCTCTAGGGTCGTGCTCATGGAAGTGCATCCTCTCCCGGCCATGCGAACGCAAGCGAGGCTTGCGAGGCCGGAGCTTCTAGGAGTGATTCATCCCAACGCGCGTAGCGCGGGAGTTCTGAATGGCGCGGCAGGCGCTCGAAGAGCGGGGCCACGTCGATGGCGGGCGCGAAATCGCGCGCGCTCGTGCGGTGCAGCAAATCGTGGCGCTCCCCGACGGCGCGCAACGTGCCGACCAGATCGCCCAGAATCGCCGAGGCGGTAGCCGGACCGCCCGCGCCCGCGCCGCGTAGCACGAGTTCGCCCGCATCGCGCGAGACGATGCGCACGATGTTCTCCGGCCCGCGCAGGTTGGCGAACGCATGATCCTCGCGCACGAGGACCGGCGCGACCTCGGCATGCACGCCGTCGGCGACGCGCACCGCGGCTGCAACCAGGCGCAGCCGATAGCCGAGCATCTTGGCGCGGGCGATATCGCGTTTGACGATGCCGGCAATGCCAGTGCGGCGGATGCGCGGCGAGATGACCGCGAGGCCAAACGCGAGTTGCACGAGAAGGGCGAGTTTGTGCGCGGCATCGACACCGTCGACGTCGTTGGCGGGATCGGCCTCGGCGTAGCCTGCCGCTTGCGCGGCCGCCAGTGCTTCGTCGTAACTCGCGCCCTCTTCCATCGCGCAGAGAATATACGTGCAGGTTCCGTTGACGACGCCGCACAGCGAGCGAACCTCGTCGCCCGCGAGCGCATCGGCAAGGGTGCGTACGATCGGAATGGCGCCGCAGGCGGCGGCTTCGTAGCGCAGGGCGACGCCGCGCAGCGCGGCGAGCGCGTGTAAACGGGGGCCTTGCGTGGCGATGAGATCCTTGTTGGCGCTAATCACGTGGCGACCGCGATCGAGGGCGCGTTCGACGAAGTCGGCAGCGTCGGCGGTACCGCCGATGCACTCGATCACGAGATCGACGTGCGGATCTTCGACCAGGGCGCGAGCGTCGCGGGTGAAGAGCCGCGTCTCGACGCCGGCGGGACGCAGCTTATCCTCGTCGCGAATTGCGATGCCGCGCAGGTGGAAACGGACGCCGCTGCGCCGCTCGATCGCATCGCGCTCGCGCACGAGCCGTTCGGCAACGCTGCTGCCGACCGTTCCGCATCCGAGTAGGCCGATGCCTACGCTCAATTCCATTCCTCTATGCCTCCTGATGAGATGGGAAAGCGAGGAAAAAACACAACGCCCCTCGCCTGATCGGCGAGGGGCGTTGTGAGAAGCTTTCGGTTGTTGGTGTTGCTTACCGTTCGCTACGCACGACGATCCCCGCCGCATGCTTCTTGCATGCCGCACATGGGACAAATCATGGTGGTCGGGCGGGTAAACATTGGAGCGACCTTACCACGGGCGAAAACATCGCGTCAAGCCCCGGGGCCGTATGCGAGGCCCCGCGCGCCGAGCGCGAGGGGCAGCGTCTGCACGGCCACGCCCGCTGCCTCGAAGCAACCGGCGATGCGGGCGGCGATGCCTTCCCAGGCGGCGCCGCGGCGCAGCATCGCGATGACGCTCGGGCCCGCGCCCGAGAGCGCGACGCCGAGCAGCGAGCGCGAGCGGATATCGAGCGCTTGCGCGAGCCCGGGAATGTGCGGTGCGCGGTACGGTTGATGGAGGCGATCGCGCATCGCCTCGCGGAGCGCGCCCCATTCGCCCGACGCAAGCGCCGCGCCGAGCAGGGCGGCGCGCTGAGCGGTGAAGACGACGTCGCAGCGATCGTAGCGCTCGGGCAGCAGCGCGCGAGCCTGCTCGGTGGAGAGCGCGCAGTCGGGCACCAGAAGCACCGCGCGCAACGCGCCCATCGTGCGTACGCGCACGAACGACCGCGCATCGCCGGACGCAGCGATAACGGCCCCGCCAAAGACGGCAGGCAAAGCGTTGTCGGGGTGCCCTTCGATCGCACACACGTGCTGCGCGATGTCGTTGCGCGAGAGTGCGATCCCACCGGCGCGCGCGGCGATCGCGATACCGAGTACCGCGGCCGCGGCGCTCGAACCCAGGCCCTTACCCAGCGGAATCGCGTTGTCGACGACGATGCGCGCGCGCGGCAGCTCCGGGACGACGCGCAGCATGGCGGTAAGCATCGCATCGCGATAGCCGTCGTGCGTGGGAGCGTTCGGCCCCTCGACGAAATCGAGCGCAAAGCGGCGCGCCGGTGCGGCCTGCGCGCGAATGCGCAGACCGAGCGCGAGGCCGACGGCATCGAAACCGGGCCCGAGGTTCGCGCTCGTCGCGGGGACGCTCAGCGAAAAGGCGTCAAACCGCGGCATGCTGCACCGCGCCGACGTCCTTGAGCACGTGCCCGGTGAGAACGGCGACGACGTCGGCGTCGGGCGCGACCCGGCCTTGCTCGCGCAGGATGCGCAACCCCGCAAGCGATGCGGCGGAAGCGGGCTCGCAGCCGATCCCCTCGCGACCGATCTGCGCCTTTGCCGCGAAGATCGCCTCGTCACTCGCGACCAATTCGATGCCGTCGCTCTCGCGCAACTCTCGCGACGCTTTCTCTCGCGACTGCGGGTTGCCGACGGCGATGGCGGTTGCGCGCGTCTGGGTGCCGGCGTCGGCGCGAACGAGCGCCAGGCGCGGCAGGCGATCGATCAAACGCAATTCCAGCGCTTCGCGAAAGCCGCGTCCGATCGCGCTGATGTTGCCGAGATTCCCGCCCGGAAGCACGACCCAATCGGGGACGTGCCAGCCGCGCTGTTCGAGGATGGAGAAGGCGGCGCACTTTTGGCCTTCGAGGCGGAACGGGTTGGTGGAGTTGACGATCTGCAACGCGCCGTCGGCTATGCGATCAAGCTGCGCGAAAGCGTCGTCGAACGATCCCTCCACTTCTACGATGCGCGCGCCGTATTCGAGCATTTGCGCGAGTTTGGCCTGCGTTACGCGGCCGCGAGGTACGAGCGCATGTGCTTCCAGTCCGGCGCGCGCCGCGTAAGCGGCCATCGACGAGGCGGTGTTGCCGGTACTCGCGGCGACGACGCCGCGCATCCCGGCGGCTTTGGCGGCAGAGACGGCGACGGTCATGCCGAGGTCCTTGAACGAGCCGGTCGGGTTCATGCCCAGATGCAGGTACGCGAGGCGATCGACGCCCGCGTACGAAGCGCCGCTCGGCGCATCGTAGAGCGGCATATTGCCTTCGGCGAGCGAGACGATCGACGCCGGGTCGATCGGCGGCAAGAGTTCGCGATAACGCCACACGCCGCTCGCGAAGAGCGGTTCGTACGAGGCGCGCCGTTCGCGCAGGATGCGTTTGTATCCGAGGGGGTCGAGTCGTCGTTCCATCGTCGTGCTCCGGCTAGAAAATGCAAAGAGCCCCGCGCCATTCGGCGCGGGGCTCGTACGAGTGCTTACCTTGCTCTGCTCTTACGTCAACCCAACACCGAACCGCCCACCAGTCGTAGTGGTGGTAGTCGTCGTGGTCGTCGTCGTCACGGAGGACGCAAACAGCATCATGGTGCTTCCGAGATTAACAGCTTGGCCCCCAATGCGTCAAGCGGTGTGATGCGATCTTAACTTAGGGCACGGTTCGATGCGCGTTCAGACCGACGTTTCGAGCAGGGTGAAGTGTCGCTCTTGAAGTGCGTGGATCGCCCACACGCCGGCCGGCACGACCATCGCGTTGGTCGCTAAGTTTGCCGTTAACTGCGCATATACTGCGCTCGGCGTCGTATGCAGCGTCTTTGCCGCGGATGTTGCGAAGCTGCGCATCGCGTTGTTGCAAATATACGTCCGCAGCCCGCAGTCGGCGACCAGCGATCCGAGCGACCAATCGTGCGCTTGCTTCGCGTGCAGATAGGGGTTGCCGCCCCCGCGGCGTGCCGCGGCGAATGCGGCACGAACGGCAGGCGGGTAGGACGCCATCGCCGGAAGGAAGAGCTCGTTCCAGGCCGCGTCGTTGAATCCGAGCGCAATCGAAACGCCGTGGTAGAGTACGGCGACCGGCAGAATCTGCTCGTAGCCGACATCTAAGAAGTCGCGATAGGCGTCCAGCGTGTTCCGGATCGCGACGAAGATCGTTCCGCCATCGAGCGGTACCGCACTGAAGAGGTGTCGATGCGCCGCCGCTTTCGAAAGCGTCGCGTCGAACGTGGCTACGTCGAACTTCAGCTTTGGGAGCACCTCGTGGAGATCGGCTGCGGATTGCGGAGGTGGTGCGGCGGCAGCGATCTGCGGCGCGAGCGCCGCCAGCGATGCGACCGCCAGAAAATGTTTACGCGTGTGCATGGGGCGCCTCCGATCGGATCGACATGTGGTGGACTTCCAGCCTGTCGGGCTTTTCACGCACGACGAGTAGCACGCCGACGAGAAGCGCTCCCCATGCAACGGCCTTTGGTACGAGCACGCGCGGTCCCGACGCGATCAAGAGCGTATGGGCTCGCAAGAATGCACCCCAGCTCGCCGCAGAGATCGCGTGCGAGCCGACCGTGACATGATCGAAGGTCGCGCCCGCATGCAGCGGAAGTATGCGTAAGGCGAGCAGCACCATAGCGCAGCCGGCTGCCGTTCCAAGCGCCGCCGCGGCGCTATGCAGCAACGGGCGACGCACGGCAAAGAACGCGAAGAGGGCGATCGTTACGACCGAGGCAGCCCCCAGCACGCTATCACCGATGCAGGCATACCAGGGTACCGCAACGATTGCCGCGAGCCAAAGCCAACGCACCCCGCCGCCCGTCGCCCCCAGCGCCGCCAGCGGCGCGACGAGTGCGACGCAGAATTCGATATCGTGCAGAAACGGCGTTGCCAGCAGCGCGACGCTTACCGGAATCGCTACGCACAACGCGGCATCGCCGGTACGTTTCCACGCGCGTGCGGCGGCAGCCAGCCCGAGCGCGATGGCGACGATGTAGAGCACCGTTGCGATCGGCAATGCGAGGCTTGATGGGAGGCCGCCTTGATGCAACAGCCACGACATTCCGTATTGATCCGCCGCGAGCAGTTCGGCGTGCGCCATTGCGGGCAGGAGGTCGCGAGCGTATTCGATGCCGGTCGATATGCCAAGGACGGCGAAATGGAGGGCCGCCAGGCCTGCGATGCCGATGCCCAGCAGCCATCGCGCGCGCGGCGCGAAGACCGCGAGGCTCACCACAACGGGCAAGCCGACGTGCGGCTCGATCATCGCCAGGAGCGCGGGCACGACGGCCCACCGCTCGCGGCCGGTGCGCAGCAGGAACGCCGTTGCAGCAACGCATGCGAGCAGTATGCCGCCGATCTGTCCCGGACGAACGTTCAGCAGCCCCACCGGCACGATGCAGAGCGCGAACACGGCGAGCGGGCGCAATCCGGAGAGTTTCGTCAGCAAAACGACCGCGCTGCCGAACGCCGCACACAGGAGTAACAGCCAGAGCAGCTTCGCCGTCGCAAACGGGAGCCGCGAGAGGAGCGTAAACATCGGTAAGACATAACCGGGCGATGCGGCCGGCTCGGCGTAGCCTTCGAGGTAGCCGGTCTCCCAGACGCTTCGTTCGCACGTTCGCAGCGGCTCTACGCGATACGGGTCGGCGTGAGCGGAAACAGCTTGGCCGGCACAGTAGAAAATGCCGAAATCGGTGGCCGGATACGGCCGCAGTGCAAAGGCCGCGAACAAGGCGATCGCGCCCAAAAAACCCACCGCAATCGTTGCGAGGCCGTTACGCCGCAGCACGAACGCGTCCCTCACCGACAGCCATCGCGAGGCCGATGCAGAGGATCGGCAGTAACGGCACCAAGATGACGCGCGTCGCGTCACCGACGATCGGATCGACGAGTGCCGTGACGAGCGACGAAAGCATTGCGCCGACACAGAGGGCGCCGTCAGCATCCATTCGGCGTTGCCAAAGCGCAGGAACGGCAACGACCGGAGCGAGCAGCGCGAGCGCTGCGGCGGCGAACGTCGCTAGGACCGCAACGACGCGCGCGGCATACCACATCGCAAACGGCCCGTGATTGAGGTAATGGCTGCCGGCGCGCAGTCCTTGCATGATGCCGATCATGCTGGGGCTACCGGACCGAGCTCCGAGGACGACCAGCAAGACGCAGAGCGCGAATGCGATCGCGCCGAGTTTGATCGCGGCCGCCACGAATCGAGCACGGTGTTGTCGCAGGCCCGCCAACAGTAATACGGCCGCGCAAGCGAGCGGGATATAGGCGATCGGGCGCGTGAGCGACATCAGCGTCGCGAATGTTGCGTATCCAAGCAACCACGGTACGCTTCCGGACTTCGCGAAACGAAGCATCGACCATAACGTTCCGAGCCAAAAGAACGTGGCCAGCATGTCGGTGAGGGCTCCGCTCGCGAGCAACTGCACTTCCGGGACCAGGGCAAAGCCGAAGGCCAGAAGCGCCGCTGCTTCCGGCCCGGTATATTCCAGCAGCAAGAGAAAGAGCAGCAGCACGCATCCAACGAGCGATGCCTCCGATACCAGCAGCAGCGCTTGCATGCCGTAGTGAGGCCAAAGCCAAGAGGCGATGCGCGGATAGAGCAGTCGCGGGGCGAAGAGCTGCCAATATTGTGGATATGCGGTCTTCAGATACGGAGCGGTCTCGCTATTGGTTGCCGGAGGCTTGTCGGCGTAAAAGCGCTGGGATACGTGCCGCGCCCGCGCATAGGGAACCCCGGCGTCCATCTGCATCATAATGGCATACGTGTATCCGTCGAAGGACCAATTCGGTTTCGTCTGCGTGACGCGACCGACGAACATCGAGGTAAGAAGAACCAGCAGCACGCCGTAGACGACGCTGCGCGGTAGAGGGCTCAAACCACGTTGCCGATCGAAACGCCTGCATCATTGGTCGCCAGGCCTGCAGATTGGAGTACGCGCTCCGCGTGGTCGATCATGGTGCCGACGCGAAAACGGCGTCGATACAACGCTATGAAGCGTGAAACGGTTTCGATTTTGCGATCCGCAGGCGTGCTCATTCCCGGGAAGAAGCGCAAATCGTCCAAGCCGTCGTCGCTTCCCATGAAATCGAGTGGATGGAGCAGGAGCGACGGCTCGACCCCGGAGATCCGGCACAAGTTCAGGGCAAAGGCGAAATACGCGTCGGCTAGGCGCGGCGAGACGGCATCGAGATAGAGCAGGTAGCTGCAATGGATCGGCGTCCGGACAACCGGCATGGTCGTGACCGGAATCTCGGCGATCGCTCCGCGTGACGTGCGAACCAGGTGAGCGGCGTTGCGCTTGAAACCATCGGTAAAATGGCCGAACAGCGAGTGGCGCTCCTGCCGTTCTTCGGGCGAAAGATCCGCGTGGCGAAAGTAATACCATCGAGAGAGCGGCCCGATAAATGTGGGCAGGTGGGACGCGTCATAGACGTACCGGCCGTCCACCAAGGCGTCCAGTAACGTCTGTGACGTTGCGAACCCCGGTCCGCGAAATCCACGAGGTTCGCGGCCGGTGGCATCGGCAATCGCGGCGTGAGCCCGGTCGAGCTCGTCGCGTACCGCCCGATACTCGGCGTGCGCGATCCACGGCTCGTGATCGAACGAATGATTCCCGATCTCGTGCCCAGCCCGCGCAATCGACGCGAGGCTCTCGCGATTCTTCTCGAGCGCCGCGTCTTGGCCGACGACGAACACCGTAATGGTGAGATCGCGCTGCGCGAGAAAGTCCAGCACGCGCGGAACGACGCGATCGAGATACGAAGGGAACGTCTGCCAACTGGTCCCGCCGTGAATTTTGAGATACGACCACGCGTTGTCGAGGTCGAGCGAGAGGCTAGCATACGGCTTCATAGCGCGCCTCCGCTTGGCCGGTGGGGCACCCGGCGACCGCGTCCGCGGCCTGCATCGCGATGCCGATCGTCTCGTTCACGTTGAGCGTCCCGCTCAGAATTTGGCTTGAGTTCGCAAGAAAGAGGCCTGGAACCGAGGTCCGCATGGGCAGAACGCGGCGCGCCGAGCCGACCTCGGGTAGGGCGAAGACGTACGGGGCTCGGGATATGCGTAGCGCTCGGATCTGCGACGGATCGAACGTTCGATGCATGCGTTGAAGACCGAGCACGAAGGACTCCTGAATCGATGCATCGTTCATCAGATAGAACGGCGATCGAGCATCGACGTAGCGCGGGAGGTATACGAGCGAGTGTCCGCCGAGCGTGTCGCGATCGACGAGTGCCGTCATCTCGATCGCGCCGGTAAACGGAATGCGCGAATCGGCGATGTTGGTGATGTAGGCGTTGCCTAGCGGCCGGTCGAGCAAGAGGGATGCGCAGACGATACCATGGTAACGGATCGAGCGTAAGCGCAGCAGTTCGTCCGGCGGAAGTGCGTCGCAGATACGCGCGGCAATCGGGGTCGGCACCGTTACGACAACGCGGTCGAAGGTCTCTGAAGCGGAATCGTACGCTATCGCCAGGCCGGCGCCCGACCTGCGGATCGCGGTGACATCGACACCGGTCTTAAACCGGACGCCGGCCTCGGCGAGACGCTTGGTGAGGCGATCGACGATCGTTGCGTAACCGCCTTCAACGTAGCCGAATTCCTCGCGTTGCTGGGAGTTCTTTCTGGCGCCGAACAACCGCGCGATCGTTGCGTGGATAAACGACGCGGAGGCCTGCGCGTAGGCGTCACCGAGTTTTGCTCGCAGGAGCGGCTGCCACAAACGCTCGTAGAGCTTCGCACCGAATACCTTGCGAAGCCACTCCTCTGCCGTGATCGCATCGAGATGTTCGAGGTCGCGCTCGCGCGTTGCCTTCAGGATGCCTAGGCCCAGTCGTACTTTGTCGACCGGTCCCACGGCCGGAAATGCCACGAAGTCGGCGAGGGTTGAAAACGGATGAATCCGGCCATCGATAAAGAACGCGCTTCCGACGCTTTTCCAACGTAATGCCGACGTAAGATCGAGTTCGTCGAGCAGCGCCAAGAGCCGCACGTCGGAACGCAGGATGACGTGGTAGTAGCGGTCCCACGTGGTGCCGCCGATCTCCCAAGGAGCGGCAAGGCCGCCGACGCTGGGCGAGCGCTCGAAAATGGTGACCGAGCGGCCTTCGCGAGCCAAACGCAGGGCCAGCGTCATGCCCAGCATCCCGCCACCTACGACTGCGACGCGCTGCGACATCAGCGTTCGACGACCGTGCCGCGACGAACCGCGTACTTGCGCGCGCACGACGTACAGGTGACGTCGGCATGGCAGTCGGCCGGCTCCTTGCCGAAGCGGCAGAGAACTTCGCCGCAACGGCACACCACCCCGACAGAACGCGCCGGGCTACCCAGGACGAGGTGAAAATCCGGGACGCTCTTGGTGACGAGCGATCCCATGCCGACCATTGCAAACCGTCCGACCGTCAAGTCGTTGCCGATCGTACACCCGGCGCCGATGGTCGCACCATCGCGTACCAGCGTCGGGAGTGTGGCCTCGTCGGGGTCGCTCGATCGCAAGGACTGAAGATCCGCCGTCGTTGCGCGCGGAAAGCGATCGTTGGTAAACACCGTTCCCGCGCTGATCATGACGCCGTCCTCGAGCGTCACGGCGGTGCACACGTAGACCATCGCATTGAGTTTGCAACGGTTGCCGATGCGCACGTCGTAGGCGATGTAGGTGTTCTCTCCGACGATGCACTCTTGGCCCAGGGTCGTGCCGTGGCGGATGTGGGCGCCGTTCCAAATCGCCGTACCCTCCCCGATCCGCACATCCTCCTCGATGATGGCGGTGGGGTGAATGCGAACGCTCGGTAGCGTTGCGACGCTCATTGCGCCACCGCAGCGCGTAGCGCTTCCACCCGACGCGGTGAGGAACCCACGGCAACCCACGAACCGCTGGCAAGCGACGCGTATGCGGATTCCACGGCTTCAACCGATGCAATCGCGTCCGCCGGCGAAACTTCGACCGGTTCTGAGCCGCGGATCGCCTGAGCGAAATTACGCTGCAGTTTTGTGAAGGATTCGAGCTTCTTATAGCCCGCGCCGATCGCGCGCCACTGCGGATCGGATTTCAGTCGCATGCGGCTCTGAGCCCATCCGATCTCGAGCGTTGCCTCCGAGCCGTGAATGCGCAAGAAGTGCCCGAGAGCTTTGTCGATGCTCCACGAAAGGTCGCTGGTGGCCAATGCACCGCTTCGCGTGCGTACCATGAGGGTCGCCGTATCCTCGACGGCGAGGTTTTGGTAGCGTCGTAGTTCTTGCGCGCGTACTTCGTGGATCGGTCCCAAGAGATAGCGAAACATGTCCAGGGCATGCGTGCCGTTGTCCACGATCACGCCGCCCCCCGAAATCTCGGGGTTGCTGTTCCACCGGGAGCCCATGTCGAGGGATGACGTAAAGGCGTTCTCGACGAGCAGAAGCTCGCCGAGTCGTCCATCGCTTATGAGTTGTCGAGCAGTTCTGATGTCGTCGACAAAGCGGAACTTCGAGGCCATGCTGAGGATGACGCCGCGATCCTGAGCAGCGGAAAACATGGCACGCGCGGAGGTTGCGTCGAGCGCTAGCGGTTTTTCGCAGAGGACGTGTAAGCCGCGAGAAGCGGCAAACTCCGCGATTAGACGATGCGTGTTGGGCGGGGTCGCCACGATGACGCCGTCGAGTTCCTCCGTGGCGATCAAGGCAGGAACCGAACTGTACGCGCGCGCCCCGTATCGCGTCTCGAACTCCGCAGCCGCAGTTGGACGCTCGTCGCAAACCGCGACGATGTCGAGGCAGTCGGACGTTTTTGCGGCTTCGACGTGGGTGGCGCCGATCGCCCCCGCCCCGACGAGCGCCAATCTGATGCGATCGCTCTTAGCCACGTTGAACCGTGAGTTCCTGTGCGGTGCTCGCAACCGCATCGGCTACATAACGCACGTGCTCCTGGGTATAACGCTCGTTGATCGGCAGCACCAGAACGTGGGCGAGCCCTTCGATCGTTCCCGGGAAGCGCTCGATACGATAGTCCACCGCCTCCGCTCGAGCGATCGAAAACGGGAATTCGCTCTTTCCGAAGGTGCGGCGTTTTTGGAAGACTTCACACATGAACGACGGCTTTTGGATATAGCGCGGTGCCGAGGTTACGTTGGAGTCGCGAAGGAGTTTTGCGAATGCGGGCGGCCCGCCGGGATAGACTTTCTCGTCGATGCGGATCGCGTATTTCCAGTAGGTATGAACGCCTGCCGCCGGCACGACCGGGGTCCCGATGCCGGGCACGAGCCGGAGTCGTTCGGTCAGCTCTGCCGCACGCTCGCGGCGCACCGCGATGTTGCGATCGAGCTTCTGCATCTGGGCGTATGCCACGGCTCCCTGCAACTCGGATAAGCGATAATTAAGCGCCAGGAAATAATGGTCGGGATTCGGATCGCCGTAGCCCCATGCTTTATTGATGAAGAGGTACATACGCCGTGCGACGTCGTCGTCGTCGGTTACCACGATGCCGCCCTCGCCGCACGTGATGTGCTTGCCCTGCTGGAGGCTAAAGCAGCCGATCGTTCCAAACGTGCCGACATGACGCTTCGCATAGGTCGTCCCATAGGCTTGCGCGCAGTCTTCGATGAGCGGGATGCCACGTTCTTGTGCGAGCGCGACGATCGCCTCCATCTCACAGGGGTTCCCGAAGAGATGCGTCACGATGATGGCCCGCGTGCGCTCCGAAATCGCCGCCTCAATCGTCCCGGCGGTCACATTGCACGTGAGCGGGTCGACATCGGCGAAGACGGGGATCGCCGCCTGGTACAAAATTGGAGAGAGCGCCCCCATGTCGGTGATGGGAGTGGTGACAACTTCGTCGCCCGGCTCTAAATCGAGGGCGGCGATGGCGACGTGTATGGCCGCGCTTCCGGACGCGCACGCAAACGCATGTTTTGCCCCGATTCTGCGAGCGAAGTCTTTCTCCAGACGCGCTACGAAGGTTCCTTTCGTGCTCGTCAAGGTGCCCGACGCGAGAACCTGGTCTAAGGCTTCGCGCTCTTCGGGCCCAAACGATCTGCCGGAGGCATCCTGGTCGTTGGGCAACGCGAGGGATGTGATTGCTGGTGCTGGGATCATCGTGTGCATGAAGTTCTCCGTAAGCGTGACGTGGTTGAGCGGCGTTTGAATGCGAAGTCGCCTAATTGAGCCGTGAGGATGAGCAGGCTGCCGTATTGGACCACCAGTGTTATTGCGGTGACGAGTGCGAGCGTTTGCGGTGGCGTTCGGGCCAGGAGCGCGACGCCGACAACCACAGGAAGCAGTCCCGGAATGAGGCCCGGGATCGCGAAAAGCAAGGACGGCCGGGCCTTGATCCCGGCCTCTAACACGCGCGCGATATGGCGCGCTATGCGCAGCGGACGCATCCGCTGCGCGCGGGCATCCGGTTGCGCGGACCAGTCGAGCACCGCCGGAACTTCGACGACGTTCGCCCCATTTTTAAGCGCGGCGAAGAGCAGACCGAAGGTTCCCTCATGGACAATACCGGGTGCGTACAGGCTGCGCAGCACATCGGCTCTATACGCGCGTACCATGCAAGTGAGCGTGGCGAAGCGTCCCCGAACCGCCAGAGAAAGATAGCGGTTGGCGTTCCGGCTCAAGAACGATCGCAGCCGGGGGACGCCGATCGAACGGCCGGCTTGCGCATATGCCGAGGCGACGGCGACGGCAGCCCCATGGCTTTCGAGGGCGTCGACGAGCGCTCCGATCGTGGCCGGCGTATAGGTGAGATCGGCATCGAAAGTGACGATAACGTCCCCCGAAGCTGCCGCGAACCCGGTCGCCAGCGCGGCATCGAGCCCCCGGTTAACCGGATGCGTGACGATCTCCAGGGAAGAGCAGGCTTGCCGCGCACGACGCAAGACATCGGGCGTCCCGTCGTTGCTGCCGTCGTCGACCGCGAGAATTTCATACGAACGCTGCCCGCCGCAGAATGCAGCCAGGTAGTCGTCGATCGACGTTATGTGCGCGTCGAGATGCTCCGCCTCATTGTAGATCGGAACGACAACGCTCAACCGATTCCCCATGGCATTATTGTAAGCAAGCGCGATTTCGGGCGCATGGGTAGATCGGGGCAAAAACCGCGAGAAGAGTGCCTACGCAGAGCGGGCATTTCGGCATTTTACGAGGGGAGGGGTGGCTTTCGGCCCCACCCGGGCGGAGCCGGTTACATCTAGGTCGCGGCCGCGTCGTCCGGTAGTATGGCTGTTGTGGAAACCGACGCGATCGTCGTACGCAAGGTCGGAAAAACCTTTGCCGGCAAACGCAGCAACATTATAAAATCGGCGACGTTTACCGTGCAACGAGCGACCGTGTTCGGCATCGTCGGGGCGAACGGCGCGGGGAAAACGACCCTTCTTAAGATGTTGGCAACCCTAACGATACCAAGCCACGGCGAAATACTGATCGACGGGATCGACGCACGCCGCGAGCCGCAGCGCGTTCGCCGGCTCATCGGCGTAGCGCTTGCGGACGATCGATCCTTTTACTATCGTTTGAGCGGCCGGCAGAACCTGGAGTTTTTCGGGAACCTGGCTGGATTGCGAGGGCGCGCCCTCGCAATCCGCATCGACACCGTCGTCGATCGGGTCGATCTCGCGGAGAGCATCGATCGTCATTATGCGACCTATTCGACCGGCATGCGACACCGTCTGGTGATGGCGCGTGCGTTGCTCGGAGACGCCCCGATTCTGATCCTCGACGAGCCGACCCGCGCGGTAGATCCCGCGCACGCGATGGAGATGCGCAGCTTGGTACGCGATGAGCTCTGCCATGCTGCGGGAAAGACGATCGTCATCGCAACGAACTCCCTGGAAGAGGCGTGGAGCACGTGCGATCGGATCGGCGTCATCCGCGATGGGCACATCCAAGGGGGCGAGACCCCGGAGCAGCTCCAGGCGGCGATCGCATCGGCATCCCGCGTCCGCATTCGCTTAACGTCCTACGACGCGCGGCTGTTGACGGCGTTGACGGCGTGCGACGGAGTTCTCGACTGTAGGAGTTCAGCAAAGGATGCCGCCGACGCGGAACTCGAGGTAACGCTCGCCCAAGGGGCCGGTCTCAACCCCATTTTACGCACCCTCGTAGAAGCCGGCGTCGGCGTGCGCAGCGTAGAATCGCTCTCGCAATCGCGAGGCGCCGCGTTCTCGGCCATGACCCGGAGCGAGCGCTCATGAGCCGATGTTGGGCTTTTTTCGTCCGCGATATCCGCCTGACGATCGCTTATCCGCTCAACTTCGCGATGCAATGGGTGAGCATCGTCATCGCGGTGTTCAGCACGTGGTGCATCTCAAAATTGGTCCCGAACTCGATGGCGCTCGGGCTCCACAGCCGTGGCTCGTACTTTGAATACGCGGTGGTGAACCTCGCGTTCTTCTCCGTGATGCAGACGTCGATGCAGAGTGTCGAGCGAGCGATCCGTAACGATCAAGTGCTGGGGACGCTCGAAGCGATCCTCACCTCCGTGACGAGCGGCGCGACGTTGATCTTCTCATCGATGGCGTGGCCGCTCGTCTTTACGGTCCTTCAAGTTGCGTGGTATCTGCTGCTGGGGACCTTGCTTTTTGGGCTCAATATTGGGCATGCGAACGTTTCCGTTGCGCTCGTATGCTTGGCGTTGATCGTTACGTCGACGTTACCTTTGGGCATTCTCAGCGCGGCGGCGACGCTGCGTTACAAGCAGATAGGCCCGGCTAATTTCTTCGTCGGTGGGGCATCGTCGCTGCTCAGCGGCGTGCTCTTCCCAACGACGCTCCTTCCAAAGCCGCTGCAGTGGGTTTCGTGGCTGCTCCCCATCACCCACGGGCTCCAAGCCGTGCGAGCGGCCCTGGCCGGTGCCACCTTGGGAAGCGTGCGTTTCGATATCGTGTGGCTGGCATTGGCAAGTGCGATATTGATTCCACTTTCACTCCTCGTGTTCGTACGCGCGCTCGAGCGCGAGCGGCGGAACGGGTCGTTAGCGCACTACTAAAGGAGGCACTATCTATGACCGGTCCACAAGCGGTATCGACGCTCGACGTGCGCGACGTGCGGGATGAAACCGTCGTGCACGATACCGGATCCCAGCGAATTCACGTTCTCAATCGGAGCGCCGCCGCCGTCTTGCGGCTCTGCGATGGCCGGCATTCGGAGGAAGCGATCGCACGCGAGCTCGTCAACGGAGACGCCGCGCTTCTGCTGCGAGCTCGGAACGACGTGGTGCGGATCCTGGGTACGTTTGCTTCGCTACAGCTGATCGAGCCTTAAGCCGCGCGAAACGGCGGCAGCAGAAGCGCGAAGGCCGCGACCACGGGCGCAAGCGCCAAGCGTGACAGGATGCGCGCAGCGGCGCCGAGCCGCCCTACGTACCGGGTCGGCGAAGTGCCGGTCCCAAAGGCAAGAGCACGGTGGGCATCGGCGATGTCGCCGGCCGCAAGGGCGATCAGCGCGTCGATCGCCGCGCTCCGCTCGCGCAGCCACGTGGGCAGGTCCTCGCGACGCTCCAGCCATTCGCCATAGATCCGTTCGAAGGGACGCCGCGAACCGGGAAGGCCGGCCAAGCCGGCTGCGTAACGCGCGAGTGCGCGGACGCGGAACGAACGTGTCGGCAGGCGATCGATAAGCCCGGGTTCGCGAGCGAGCGCGTGCGCGCAGAGCACGGTATCCCGGAAGCTGAAGTCGCCGACTTGGTGGAGCGACAAGTGCAGCAGGGTGGCGACATCGTCGAAACGCAGCCGCTCGCCGTCGCGCAGGACATGAGACGCCAACGTGTCCGCATTGTGGCGCTCCGCAAGGAGCGTCGAGGGTGCGAGGGCCACGTGCAATTCGACGGCGATATTGTCCGTGCTCGCGTACGGGACCGCATGATGGTGCGAGCGGTAGTCGTTGACTCCTCCGCGCTCGACGTATCCGCACACGCGCAATGTTTCGCACGCGCGAGCGAGATCCGCCGCGCCCACGAGGATATCCACGTCGCTGGACGGGTGCGTGCGCGCCAGCTCGGGTTCGTAGAGCGACCGATGCGCCCCCTTCAGTGGAACGGCTTCGATGCCGGCGCTTGCGAGTTCGCCAAGCACGGTCCGCACGCGATCGCCGATGCGCCGGGCCTGAAAGTCGGCTACGATGCAGATCGGCTCGCGGTCGCCGGTGCCGGATACCAGCTGCATAGCTTCAGCGATAAACGGTCGCAGGCGCCGCCGCCGCGCTTCGTCGAGAACGAGCGGGCCGTCGCGTCGCAGCGCGCGTTGTAGGCCGTCGCGATCCTTCGCAAGGGCTGCGTGCGCGGCAGCGGCGAGTGCGGCGAAGCGTCGTGGGCGACGCGTCGGCAGCGCGCGCGAGGCGGCGCGCCAGAGAGCGCGAGGAACTCGCGTCCAGACGAGCGCGCGCCCGATCAGCGGCGATCCCCGCCAATACAGAGCGGGGGCGTCGAGTTCGGGCCCCGCAAAGACGCGCGTAACGCGTCCCAGCACGTTCTCGGGGGGGATGCTTTCCAATCGTTCCGGCTGGGCGTCGCCGGCCGTGACGAGGTGGCCGGAACGTACGGAGACGAGGCGATGGGCCACTAGGCGCCTGCCGTCGTCGAATACGAGCACGTCGCCGATGCGCGTGCGTTCCAGCGGACCGACTTCAAGCACCATCGGTTGGTGAAGCGTTGGAAGCATACTCCGCCCGGTCATGCGCACGCGTATGCGTTGACTCATGCCGCTGCCACGTTTCGCCCGACGGCCTGCGCGATCGCGCTCACCGTTTCGTTCGGATCGCCGACGACCAATTTGTAGCACGCAAGCGAACGCAGAAGAAGGAGTACCTCGGCTAGCCGTTCCAATGGCGGGCTCGCGCTCTTCGCATAGCGTGCCGCCACCGGAAGCAGCGCGGCCGGCGCGAGAGGCTCGATCGAGGGGTGCTCGGCTCGCCCGTCGAGCAGAAAAATCGCGCGTAACGGCGCTCTTTCGTCGGCGGGGACTCCGCCGAAGAGAGGATCGAAGCGAACGTTCGTCCAGCCGCCTTCATGGAGACGGAGCTCTTCGCGTAGCGTTGCCGGCACGGCTCGAAGACGGTGCAGCACCGCCATTCCGCCGGGCCGCAACGAGAGACAGCGCGGGAACGGGCGCACGCTGCCGTTTGAGACGATGCAGAACTCATCCGAATAGACCTGGAATCCCGAGAGCGCGCACGTCACGGCGGTGGTGGTCTTACCGGTGTTCGAATCGCCGACGATCGCGAACGCATCATCCCCGGCCCGGATGGCCGCTGCATGGAGCGTGAGCGTGCCGGGCATACGCGTGAATGCGCTTGTGGTTGCCACGGCATCGGCGAGGAATGCTACGTCCTCGGGCCCGATCGCGCCGTGCCGCCACGCATACGTCGCACCGGGCGTTACCCTGAAGAGCTGGGTTCCATCCCGACCCTGGACGACATCGAGCGCGAACGATACGTCGCCCTCGGCCACGATCATGTGGTAATAGCGCTCGGCAAAATACGCGGCCGCGCGCGCGTCCTCGAATGAGACGCGCAAGCGCATGCCGGCTCCGAAATCGAGGTGCAATGACTCCATCGGAGACGACGTGACGACGGCCGCTTCAAGGCGGATGAGCCTTCCGGCATCGACGATCATAGCGCGTCAAGGAGTTCGACGATGGTATCGGCCGCCGCTCCCGGTGCATCGATTCGCAGGCGATATACGGAAACGTTCATCAGGTCGGTGAGGACCTGCATCGTCGCAGCCGGGGTAGAACGCTCCAGATAAAAGCACGACGACATCGAGCAAACGTACCGGGCGGTCGAGAGCTGGACGAGCCCGCCGGGTTGCCCGCGCTCGAGGTGCACGATGGCGCGCGGATGGACCGGCGGCGAGAATGCCGACTCTCCGAACAAAGCGCGAGCGCCTACGTGATATACCAGACGCATACCGTCGGTCGCGTGAAACCCGAGGCGCTTGCATCGCTCTTCGAGCGTCGGATCCGAGAGCAAAGGGAACGACCCGGAGCGGATCATGAGCGCTCGTTCCAACGGGAGTAGGCGCTCCTGAGTGCGGTCGTAGATCGTCGTTTCATCACCGAGCAAGGCGTATCCGCGAGACGCAAGCTCGAGAGCAAGCGTCGTTTTCCCAACCCCGCTTGCGCCGGCCAACAGCAGCCCGTTGCCGCGGTCGCCGATGCCGGCCGCGTAGATGCCGAGATAGCGTTTGCTCCTCCGAAGCCCCTGCGCAATGCGAGCATTGCTTTCGCGGAATAGCGTATCGAAGGCGCTCTGAGTCGATGTATTCATATGACGGCAGCGAGCGAACCGGGTTGCCACCCTCGCGGCAACCCGTGTTCGCCTCCGGCGAGCCTCAGTGTGAGAACTGACAGCTTCCCGAACCGACAACCTCGAGTAAGAGGTCGCCGGCTTCATAGGTCACGAGAACCTCAGGCGATTCGTACATTAGATCCTCCTTCAGTATCGCGAACTGACCGAATTCGGTCCTCTCGAGCCTACGCTACCCACGGTCGTATGCATAGTAGCCAATGCCCTAATCCCACCGGTGTCCAAAGTCGCGAGGAGAGCCGTACCGGAAACGCGGAATGCACCGCATGCCCATCAAGCGACTTGCGCGAATTCGCATCGCCGCGGCGGTGATCGCCACGCTTGCCGTCATCCTATTTGCTTCTTTGAATGATGACGTCTATCAAGCGACATCGCCATCGTGGATTCCGCATCACGTCATCGTGCGCAAGCTCCTAAGCATCGTCGCCTTCTCTATCGGCGGCTACGTTGCGGCGGTCGTCTTCGGACGGCGACGGCCGATTCTCCGCGCCACGATGGCGATCGCGCTGCTGAGCGCGCTTATCGAAGTATTGCAGCGAATCGATGGGTCTACCGAAACGCTACTTTGGAATGCGTTCGACGTGCTCTGCGGTGCGATCGGTGGCTTCATCGGCGGGGTTGTGGCTTCGTGGACCGCTATTCGCCGTCCCGATACTGAGTATTAATCCTTAACGCGCGAGCGTAGAACGACTCTGCTGCCCGCGACGCCGGTACATTACAATAGTGGCATCGAACCTGCGCGCTGTGGAGGGGCCTATTCTGCGTTCGTCATCAGCCACTATCACGTCGCTCATGCTGGAGAACGCACTTCCCGCACAGACGCGACCGCGCGGTCACGATCTCTCACGTTGGTGGGTCGTCGCCCTGGTCATCGAAGATCTGTCGATGTTCGTGATGTCGGTCTACTTGGCGACGGCACTCGTCTTTCACAGCTGGGACGGTTTGTTCGTAAAACCCAACGAAGTGCTTTCGACCGGGATTTTCGTCGTGCTGTGGCTGACGATGTTCGCTCGGCTCGGTCTCTATCGGCGATCGTTTGCCCTATCGGCGCGAGACGAACTCTACTACACCATTGCCGCGCTCGCGCTGGGCGCTCTCCCGCAACTCGTCGTCTTTACGGTGTGGCCGTCGATCTCGACCTCGCGCTTCGTCCTCATCATCGCGTTGCTGCTGGCGATCGTGCTGGTTGGAGGCGTCCGCACGCTCGAGCACTTACGGCGCTCCGGCGCTCTACGCCGCCGGCCGAAGCAAGTGGCGGTTGTCGGTAACGCTCGGTTCGTCTCCGACATGGAAGCCTTCGTCGCTCGCAGAGGCGATGCCGAACGTTTCTCCTTCGTTGTAGCGGACGTCGCCGCCAGCATGAATGCGAATTGGTACGATCGAGCCGTAGCGGGCGGCTGTCAACGCATGATCCTTTCGGAGTCGATTCCAGAAACGGTGCTTTCGCAGGTGATGCAGCGGGCCGCTCAGACACATGTCGAGCTCGCGTTCGCGTCCCACAATCTGCGGATTCAGGGGCACATGTTCGGCGTCGAGCGCGACGGGGAGCAGGTGTTTCTCGTTCCCCAGCCGCTACCGGCATGCACGCCGATAGCGAAGCTAATCAAACGTCTCTTCGACATAGCAGCGGCATCGCTTGCGCTCGTCCTGTTCGCGCCGATCATGTTGGTCGCTGCGGTTGCGATTTACCTCGAAACGGGCCGTCCGATCGTGTATCGGCAAACGCGCGTAGGCCGTTCCGGCGTGCCCTTCGAGATGTATAAATTTCGGACGATGCGCAGCGATGCCGAGGCAAAGACCGGTGCCGTGTACGCAAGCCTCGGCGATCGGCGTATCACGTCTATTGGCCGGAGGCTAAGGCGCCTAAGCCTCGATGAAACGTTACAACTGATCAACGTCATCAAAGGCGACATGTCGCTGGTTGGGCCGCGGCCGGAGCGACCTGAATTTGTCGATAGGTTTCGCGCGATCATACCACGATACGACGACCGCCATCTGGTTCGTCCGGGCATTACCGGATGGGCGCAAACGAGCCTCCCGCGCATTCTCGATGCGTCGCACGCAGCGGAGAAGCTCGCATACGATCTGTGCTACATCGAAAACTGGAGCATCCTTCTCGACGTATCGATCTTGGTCAAGACGGTCTTCGAGTTTCTTTTCCACCGAACGGTATAGGCCGTGAGGCACCGGTACATCCTCGACCTAATGCCACAGAGCGGCGATACCCGACGCCTCTGCCGCGTCCGTCCCGCATCGCGTAGACTTTAAACATGAAGCTCGCCGTCGTCTCCGTACACTATCCGTACGGTCGAAACGAAACCTATCTCGAGCACGAATTGATGGCGTTGGCGACGATCGTCGGCCAGGTGGCGGTATATCCGCTCTGCGCTTCGGGAAAAAACACTCGGATGCTTCCAGCCGGCGTAGAACTGGGCTCGCTTTCGCGCGGCGTCAAGTTGTATTGCGGGGCGATTCTGTTCGCGCTGCGACACGCCGCCCGCGTCCGCGCAATTCTTGCGGACCTCTTGCGTTCGCAGTCGCCGGCGCTCACGAAGCTCAAGAACCTAGGCATCCTCGCGCGGGCAATCGATCTTGGGCGGCGACTGCGAGCGGACGGGGTGGAACACGTCCATGGTTATTGGCTCTCGACCCCGGCTACGGCTGCGTACGTAGCATCGCGCATTGCGAACATTCCGTGGAGCGCGACGGCCCATCGCTGGGACATCTACGAACGCAATGCATTGGACCTGAAGTTTGCCGGCGCCGCATTTATCCGAACGATATCGCAGCGTGGCCGTAGAGACCTCAACGGCTTTCGTCAAGCCGGCGCCCCGATCGTGTGCGTGCCGATCGGCATACCGATTCCCCCGTTCGTCTCGCGCAACTTCGGCCCCATCGAACGATTACAACTGCTCTGCCCGGCGGCGCTGGTACCGATTAAGGGGCACGAAACGCTCCTGGAATCGCTTGCTCTGTGCGCGCGCAAGGGGATATCGGTGCGCTGTACTCTTGCGGGCGATGGCCCCGAGCGCCCGCGACTCGAGCGGCTCGCGCGGTCGTTGGGTCTAGGCGACTCGGTTGTCTTTGCCGGGCACGTCGAACAACGAGCGTTGCACGCAGCCCTTGAAAAGGGAGCTTTCCATGCGGTCGTACTCGCCAGCCACGAGCATCCGGGAGGCCTGATGGAAGGCGTGCCTGCGGCGCTCGTAGAGGCGATGGCACGCGCCGTTCCCGTCATCGCAACGAACTCCGGGAGCGTCGGAGAGCTCATCGATGCTACCACGGGCCGGCTCGTCGCGCCGGGAAACCCTGCGGAACTCGCCGAGGCCATCGTACATCTCCAGCGCGACTTTGCGAGCGCGAAAAAGCGTGCCGCGCGAGGCTTTGCCCGCGTTGCATCGAGCCACGACGCGTATCGGCAGATGAGCGTCCTGGCCGGTCTCCTGGCTTCTCCATCCTCCGACGTTGAAAGGACAATCGCGTGAACATCTCGGTCCTAGGTCTGGGCTATATAGGGCTTCCTACGGCGGCAATGCTGGCTCAAGCCGGGCATGTCGTGTACGGCTACGACGTCAATGGAGCGCTGCTGGAAGAGTTGCGCGCGGGACGCGTCTCGATCGGAGAACCCGAAGTACGCGCGCTCACCCAAGCCGCCATAGAGACCGGCTATCTGCTCGTGTCCGACGTGGTTCCGCGGGCCGATGCATACATCGTCTGCGTGCCCACGCCGACGGTTGGGAATAGGCCCGATCTGCGATGCGTCGAAGACGCAGCCGCGAGAATTGCGGCCGTCGCTCCGCGCGGCAGCATGATCGTCCTCGAGTCGACGGTGCCGCCAAGAACCACCGAACGTCTCTTTGAAGCCGCCTTTGCATCGGCCGGGAAGTCGATCGATGAGATGTGCCTCGCGCACTGTCCGGAGCGTGTGTTACCCGGAGCGATCGTTCACGAGCTCCGCTATAACGCCCGCATCGTCGGCGGACGCCGGCCCGAGGATGCGCGCGCGGTGCGAAAGTTGTACGAAACGTTCTGCAAAGGGGAGATTACCGAAACCGACTGCGTTACCGCGGAGCTTTCGAAGGTCGTGGAAAATACCTATCGCGACGTCAACATCGCCTTCGCGAACGAATTGGCGCTGCTCGCGGAAGAACTGGGCGTCGACGTATGGGAGACGATCGCCCTGGCGAACAGGCATCCGCGCGTCAATATTCTGGCTCCCGGCCCCGGGGTGGGCGGGCATTGCATCCCGGTCGACCCGCATTTTCTCTCCAATGCAAATCCGTTCGTGACCGAACTGATTCAAACCGCTCGGCGCGTCAACCATCGCATGCCGTATCGTATCGCCCATCGCGTCTGTGAATTTCTTCCGGGCAATGCGTTTGGGAAGCGAGTGGCCATATTCGGCGCCGCGTACAAGCGAGATGTCGACGATGCCCGCGAGAGCCCGGCGCTCGACATCTTCGCGCTGCTTCGCGAGCGTGGAATTGAGACCACCCTGTACGATCCTCTGGTTCGTTCCTGTGGGGTTCCTCTTGCAGCAACCGTGCAAGAGGCTCTTCGTGAAGCCGACGTGCTGGTGATCGCGACGGATCACTCGCAGTTCGCATCACTCGAACCGGCCGAGGTAATGGCGCTCATGCGCGGTCGCGCAATTGTCGACGCTCGAAGGATGCTCGACGCCGATCGGTGGCGTCGCGCCGGGTTCGATGTGTACGTGTTGGGCGAGAAGCCGCCCGCCGCTGCCGCTCGGGCTGCGGTCGCATGAAGCGCGCCGAATCCGACGATGCCGCACGTGCGGCCGGCTAACGTGCTCGCATCCGGTCCCATGCGCAAAGGACGGCAGGCCGTCCGGTTGGTGGACGCGCTTCCGCCAAATCGCCTCCGTCAGCTGGCGCTGGGCTTTCCCCTGGACTGGTCGCACCGGCGTTACTGGAGAGCTCCATCATCGGTCCCATATCGCGGCGCATACTACGTCGAATGGTTCGCCGATAGCGGGACCTACGGAGAAGACTGGGACGGCAAGCCGCGTGACGACGAGGGCGTTTTGCTGACGAACGGCGTGGTGCCGACCTATCACCCCATCCGCATCGCGCAGTTTGCACTGCATTGCTACGGACGCTGGTTCGAGCGTGGAGACCGCGTCGCACGCGAGTCCTTTCTCGCGCAAGCGCGATGGTTGCAGCACAACCAGCGTCGCATCGGCCTCGTCGGCGGATGCTATCCCTTTCCGTTCCCATGGCCGAAGTATAGAGCCCCTTCAGGGTGGCTTTCGGCCATGGCGCAGGGTGAAGCAATCTCGGTGCTCTTGCGGGCTCATGGGCTCGCGCCCGGCGCGGGATTCGATGCGGCGGCTCGCGCGGCCGCTCGGCCGTTCGATAGCGCGATCGAGCGTGGCGGCGTCGTCTTCAAAGACGGCCAAGATGTCTTTCTCGAGGAGTGTGCGGTTCTACCGGCGCCGCATATTTTGAATGGCTGCATCTTCGCGTTGTGGGGCATTTGGGAGTTGGAGCAGTTCGATCCGCAGTCGCGACGCCGAGAACTCATCGACGCGGTTCTGCAGACGATCCTGCGTTGGATCGGGGCTTTCGACACGCGCTGGTGGAGCCGGTATAGCCTGCAGCGGTCGGCCGGCGGCAGAGATCACCTCGCCACCCTCAAGTATCATGCATTTCATATCGCGCAACTCCGCGTGCTTGCCGAGATGACCGGCGACGCCCGTTTTTCACGTATCGCCGAGCGTTGGGAAGCGTACATCTCCCATATCGCCTCGCGCGCACGCGTGCTCCTCGAAACGGCTCTATCGCTTCCGGAGCGCTTTGGTGCCGGCTGAACGCGTCCGAATCGTCATCCTGATTCTTGCCGGGGTCGCGTGCTCGTGTTTCGCGTGGCGTTTTGCGATGCACGGGAAATGGATCGAATCGGCGATCGTGTTCCTTGGGCCGGCCCTGGTGTGGCTGGCGCTTGCGCGCCCCGTCCTCTTCCCGTATGCGCTGTTCGCGCTGCTGGTCCCGTTCGATAACCTTTTGGGAATCGGCAGCTCGGGAACCGTCACGCGTCTGCTGGGCCTGGCCAGCGGCGCCTGCTTTCTGTTCACTATCGTTCGCACGCGACGGATTATCGCTCCCGGCGCCACGATCGGCTGGATTGCGGCGATGCTCCTGTACGGAGCGATAACGCTGGTCTGGAGCATCGACCCGACGACCGGGAATGTCGATTGGCGAACGCTGTTCGAATTGGGCGCGCTCTACACGATCGCATCGCTCGTCCCGATCCGAGGGAGCGATCTGCGGGTTATCGTGGCGGCCATCATTTTCGGAGGCGTCCTCGCCGGACTGTACGGCATCTACACATTCCACGGCGAGCGCGGTGCGTTGCTCTCTGCCGACGTCACCGGGAGATTATGGTTTTCTTTCGGTGGGCACCGTATGGACGTCAATCTTTTTGCGGACTCGTTGATTCTGCCGGTCGCGCTTGCGATGTGGGCGTGGTTGAACGCGCGCTGGGGGGCTTACAAGCTTGCCGTGAGCGCTGGCCTGATCGTGATGCTCTATGCAATATCACTCACGGCTTCGCGCGAGTCGTTTCTGGCCATCGGGACGATGGTCGCCGTATTCGGTTGGCGCTCCCGATGGGGCGCTCGCGCCGTTCCCGTCCTCGCCGGCCTGGCGCTTTTCGGCTTGCTGAACCCGACGGTGCGCGAGCGCTTCTCCGATGCGATATCGACCGGCGGAGCGGGACGCTCGGCAATCTGGCACGTCGGCCTCAAAGCCTTCGAGCGACATCCCGTTTTCGGCTGGGGCTTTGGAAGCTTTGCGGACGCTTACAATCGCGTCTACTTGCAGGTATTCCAGCATTACGACGCTGGATGGACCCGCGCGTCGCACAATCTCTTCGTACACTATGGAGTAGAAGGGGGAATCTGTGCTATCGTCTTGGTGTTGACGGTCTGGATGTCGCAATGGAGGCAAGCTCGCGACCTGCGCGCGATCTCTTCGCTAACCGATCTTTCAACCGCGCTCTGCGCGGCCCTCGCCGGGCTCTTTATTGCCGCAATGTTCATCGATCTCTTCGCCACGAAGACCCTTTGGCTAGCGTTTGCCCTCATCGCGCAAGCGCGCTCCGCCGCCATTGCCGCGCAGCGGGGGGAGCGCGACGTCCCCACATTGCTGCGTGCGCCTGGGCCGGCGGTCGCCGTGAGCGCGCTGCTGGTCGCGATCGCTCTTCCGATGGCTGTACGCGCCGACCCGATACCGACCCACGTTCGCACCTATCTGTACTACACCGCGGCGAACACGAATACGGCGCTCCCGGCGCGCTTCATGGCGCAGTATGCGACGTTTATTGAAACCGCGGGGGGGCACGCGGGCCGCGTGCGCGCTTTCAGAGCGGCCGGCGGAAGGTACGCGCTCTCGTACGCCGACCCCACTTTCGTCCCGTACTGCGAACCCCCGTTCGCGCCGCCGGCGGGGCGTTGCGCCGGGCCGATCGGCAACGATCCCGCGCTGACGGAGAGCGCGTGGCTCCATACTGCCGGCGGCGTGCGCTTGCACCGCCCGGACGCCTATACGGGCGAGTATCAAGATATTCTCAATCCTCTATCGCCCGAGGTGGCGGGTGCCGTACGCCGCGACACGCAGACGCTTTCGGAGGCCGGCGTTAACGCCGCATTTTTCGACGAAACCGGCAGCGAACTCGACGGCGACTTTCCCTCGTTTGGGGGGCAAGCGGCCGAAATCTCGACCCGTAACGCATGGTTTTTAGGAGAACGCGCGATCATCGCGGCATCGTCTCTTCCGGTTATCCTCAACGGCTCCGGGCCGGACTGGGGGCCGGCGTACGGCGGCGCGGTTTTGAGGCTGCCCAACGTACTCGGGGTGAACTTCGAAGGGTGTTTCAGCAACCGGGCTATCGGGCTGATGAACGTTCGGCACGGCTATTGGGGCCGAATGGAGCGCGCGTTGCTCGCCGACGAACGTCTTCGCAAGTACGTCGTATGCATGATGAGCGGCCCCTTCAACCCGGATCAGCGCGTCTATGCGCTCGCCTCGTGGTGGCTGACGTATGATGCGCGGTGGTCCGTCGCCGCTCCGGTAACGCGCGCGGCGGACGGCTACGCGGTATATCCCGAATACGATATCGTGCCGACGGAACCGGGTCGGTCGGCGCGCGCCACGATCGCGCAAGGCGAAACCGGCGGGGTGTACGTCCGAACGTTCGCGCGCTGCTACGATCGTGGCGTTTCCATCGGCGCGTGTGCGGCTGTCGTGAATCCCGATCTCGTGCCGCATGCGATACCGCGCTCCTTACGCGCGTTTGCGCGCGCGCTGACATTGGAGGACCGCAGCGTTTATACCGGTGGTTCGGTGCGGTGGCAACCGCGTTCGTCAAATACGATCGGTGCCACCAGCGGCGAGATCTTACGCCGATGAAGGTCGCCGTACTCTCTCATTTTTGTGCTCCGGAGCCGTGCGCGGCGAGCCATCGCGTCTCGGCGCTCTGCGCGGCTTTGCTGGAGTGCGGCCACGACGTAACGGTGATAACCGGTTTCAAGAGCTTTCCCGCAGGAAAGCTCGATGCGAGCGATCGTCACGTGCTGCATCGGGTCGAATATCGGGGTGGCCTGCGGATCGTCCGTCTCCTGACGTTAGATCCGGCCCGCGCGCATGGCGGACGATTGGTGAGTTGGGTGGCGAGCGCCATCGCGTCGTCGATCTATTTGCTGCTGACGCGCGAGCGATTTGACAGTATTGTGGTGACTGTCCCGCCGATCACGTTGGCGTTGCCGGCACTGATCGGCCGGCTGCGCCATCGATGCATGCTCGTAACCGACGTACGTGACGTCTTCCCCGATGTTGCCGTTGCTATGGGCGAATGGCGCGAAGGCTCGCTCGTGGAGCGCGCCGTGGGGGGGCTCGCCGGCGCCTTGTACCGGGCCTCGCGCCTCGTGGTTGCGGTGACGCAGACCGCGCTCGAGCAAATCGTCGTCCGCGGGGTCGAGCGCTCTCGCCTCGTCTTGGCCCCGAACGGCTTTGACGATGCTTCTTTTTCCGATTTCGACCGCTCGCGCCGAGAGCGGTTTCGCGCGGTATTTGCCGGCAATCTCGGGATCGCGACCGGCATCGATGTCGTGCTGGACGCGGCCGGCTTGTTACGGAACGAACCGATCGAATTTACGATCGTGGGCGACGGTGCCGATGCCGCGCGCGTGCGTAGGCGCATCCAGGAAGGGCGGCTGGAAAACGTGTGTATGACGGGCTCGCTGCCGCGCGCAGATGCGATGCGCGAACTGGCCGAGGCCAGCGTGGCGATCGTGCCGCTGCGTGCCGGGCTGATCGATACGATACCTTCGAAAATGTTCGATGCGTTCGCTCTCGCGCTTCCGGTCGTGGTCTGCGCCGAGGGCGAAGCCGCTTCATTGGCAAGGGCCAGCGGAGGGGCCGTGGTCGTTCGCCCGGGTGATGGGCGGGAATTAGCGACGGTGTTGCAGCAACTCGCCGCGGATCCCGGCCGGCGAGACGCCATGGGCCGGCGTGGCCAGGCCTACGTTCGGGAAAGGTTCGAGCGGCGCGGGATCATGCGTGAGCTTTGCGCGCGCTTCGCTCGGTAACCGACGCGAGTACGTTGTCGTAGAGGCGTCGATAGGCCATCGCCGTGGCGCCGATTCCGTAGCGCTCGTTCGCCAGTTGCAATCCGCGTTCTATGACTTGGCCGCGGCGGATGGGATCGCTTAATATGCCGAAGAGCGCGCGCTCGACGTCGATCGGCGACCACCCCGCGGCGATCGCGCCGGACCCGAGCAAGACCTCGTCAACACCGCTCCACGGCGTGCTGACGACGGGCACCCCCGCGAAGAGCGCTTCGAGCGCCGCAATCGGCATCGCTTCGTTGGTTGACGTGACGAGCAGCGCGTCGGCTGCGGCCAGCAGTTCGCGCACGTTGGGCCGGAAGCCGAGAAACGTTACGCTCGCGCCCAAGCCGAGGGCGTCGCGCTCGCGTTCGAGCGCGGGTCGATCGCTACCGTCGCCGAGAAAGACGAGCCGTGCCCGTGGAAGCGATGTCGTGAGGATCGAAAATGCGCGTAGTGCCAGTTGCTGGTTCTTCACCGCCATTAGGCGGCCGACGTGAAAGACCACCACATCGTCCGGCGCTAGGTCGAGCCCGCTGCGAACGCGCGCGCGATCGGATGCGCTCGCCGGCGGCTCGGGACAGATGCCGTTCGGGATGATGGCGAGCTGGTCGGGTCGCAGGGGCTCCGCCTGCAGCAACGCCATGGCTTGGCTTTGCGTGAAGACTGCAATACGGTTTGTAAGCGGATGAAGGATCCGGTTCCCGAAACGAGCGACGGGCCCGCAGTGAAAGTCGCTATTATGCTCCGTATGAACGATCGCACGAACCCCGGCCGCAACAGCGGCGGCGCGGCCCCAGTACTTTCCGTTGTGGACGTGCGTATGGACGAGGTCCGGGCGAAAAGCCCGAATTGTCCCGATCAAGCGCGGCAGGAACGTCAGATGTCCCGTCCCGCTCCTGCGCACCGGAAGCTCGAGTAACTCCGGTGGCGATGGCAGCGGGCTATCATACATCGTCAGCACCGCCGCGCGTATATCGGCCGCTCCTTGCGCTAGGACGAGTTCGCGCACGAAATTCTCGGCGCCATAGTATCCGAGCCGCGAGACGACATGCATCACGCGCAACGTGCTAGGTGAATCCATACGCTTCAATGATCCGATCGGCCCACGTTGCGAGGGAATGTGCGTGGCGTACGGGCAGCGGAAGGGCGACGCGCGGCCTCCCGAACTGAGCAAAGAGTGCGTCGGCGAACGCACGCGGGTCCCGAGCCTCGGCTCGAACGGTCGCACGATCTTGTGAAGAGAAGCGATCGAATGCATCTATTCGCGAAACGACGGCGGGCAATCCACTGCCGCGAGCCTCTAAGAGCGCCAATGGGAGGCCCTCGGTTCGGCTCGGCATCGCAAGCACATCTGCCGCCCACATTGCCGGGCGTACGTCCTGGAGCGTGCCGGCATCGATCACGCGCACGTGTGGTGGCAACAGCCCGGTTACCGCAGCCGGGGACGCGACACAGAGCACCGTTACGGGTTCGGGGCGTTCGCGCAGGGCGGCAGCCAAAAAGTCGGCGCCTTTGACGTGCCCGTCGCGCCCAAAAAAAAGAATCGTGCGCTCGTGCTCTTCGATCCCAAAGAAGTGTCGAGCGCACCGGCGCTCCCCCTCGTCCGGCTCGCGGAAATACTCAAAGTCAACGCCGTTAGCTACGACGCTGATTTTACCCGGTGCGATGCCCGCATCCACCAGTGATGGGCAGAGTGTCGCGGAGACCGCAAACACTCGATCGGTTCTTCGCGCCAGCCCGGCGAACTTCATCGTGCGCGCGGCGCGCTTGAGCGCCGAGCCCGGGGACTCCAACTTCGAATGGATGTGCCAGAAAACTTTCGCCTCACGAGCTAGTGCCGCCAGCGTTGCGGGGACGATATAGCCGCTGAAATGGGCGTGTATGACGGCGGGCTTGTATAATCGTATGCTGTGAATAACTTGCGAATAAGAACTGGTGGCGATCGTAACGATGCCGCGGTCGGCCAGCCGCTGCGGCCACTGCATCGAAAATGCGCGGAGTGGAAGTGCGACGACCGAGCGCACGTGGCGGTCGCGGAGCCTCAAGGCCAGCGCTTCGATGCCCGCGATGAAGCTGCCGGGCTTCTCCGCTGGATAGTCCAAGGCGTGTAAAACGGTAATTTCAGTCATCGGCTCGCAATCTTGCCTGCTCAACGGACTATATCGAGTCCGGCCGTCCGTTCCGGTAGCGTATCATTGGCTCGCGCGGTTTCGCCACTTACTAATGTCGGAAACCATTAGGCCTTTCGGCGATGCCCAGTGCCAGGCGATCTCTTCGAGTTGAGAACGAACATGGTTGCCGCATTCCCATGCAACCTAACCCAAATAGGATAGCGCGTCGCCGTTTGTCGATTTTCGATTGGGCCTAACGGACCGCTGCGAATTAGTATTTGGTACAAACTCGTAACAATCTGCCCCAAATAGGGAATGTTCTTTGATCCCGTTTCGTATAATCTCACTTCTGTGGGATGCGTTCGTTGCGAAATATCATCGATGAACGCCGCTTCCAAAGCAGCCGTCCTTTCCAGCTTTAGATGGAGATTGCGTTCGAAGTGCTTTTGAACCAAGGAATAGTTCGACTTTATGTCGTCGAGGGGCAGGCGCTGTTCGGAAAGGCGCTCTGTCAGATCTTTTCCTTCGACCCGAATTTTCAGGTTGTGGGTGACTCCAACGCGCTAACGGTAGAAAAAATCGCGCTGGCAAAACCCGACGTCGTCATCCTCGATCTCGACGGCCTTGCCGGCGATGTAACGAGCATCGTGATGCGATGCCGCGAGGCCGCACCTGACGCAAAGATTTGCGTGCTTTCGATGCGCATCGAACCCGAGTTGGTCAATCGATGCATCGTTGCGTCGGCGGAAGGCTTCATCGTAAAAGACATCATGCCGAACGAGCTGCTCAACGCCGTGAAAATGGTCGTCGCCGGAACAACCTATATCGATCCGCGCGCGGCGGGGTCGCTGCTTCGGATGCGATCGTGCGGACGCGGCCGTCCCGACATCGGCGAACTTTCAAAGCGGGAGTTGGACATCGTCCGTTTGGTGGCCGAAGGACTCTCGAATAAAGAAATTAGCGTTCGGCTCAACGTTTCGGAGAAAACGGTGAAAAATCACATGGGACGGATATTTTCAAAATTAAATATCAATGCACGTTCGCAAGCGGCCGTGTATGCCATAAAGAACGGGCTGGTGTAGAGAATATGGAACAAGACGCACCAAACTATGCCGGCGGCTTCTTTTCTTTCTTTCGCGGTCGTAGACGGCGCCGGATCGATCCGTTACCCGACGAGATTCAGACGTTTTTCGTAGACGACGCGGTGGGCGAAATAGAGCAGCCGAAGGGGGCCGAGGCCGCGCCGGAGCCGGCACCGCAAGACACGACCGGTGTTGAGACCGGAGTCGAGCCGAGCGCCGAGGCACAGGGCGAACCGGTGTTGCGCGCGACATCGGTCGATATCGAACCGAATGCCGATATGCGTTTGCTCGAAATGCAACGGAACGCACTGGCGCTCAGGGGCGAGACTCCCGCCCGCGAGAAAGCCGCAGAATCGTCGCCGCCCCAGCCGTCGAAGCCGGCCGCAACCGGCGAGACCGCCGCAGGCGGGCTCGACTACGCGTACCACGATCCGCTGACGCTGATTCCGAATCGTCGGGCGCTGGAGGAGCGGCTTAGCGATGCACTCGCTCTGGCGCGCCGGTACGACTCGAACGTCGGCCTGGTCTTTATCGATGTCGATAACTTCAAGCAGGTCAACGACACGCGCGGGCATATGATTGGCGACGCGGTCTTAATGGAAATCGCGAGGCGCATGAAGCAGGCGGTGCGGCACGGCGAGATCGTAGGCCGCTTCGGCGGGGACGAGTTTGCGGCCGTCTATCCTACCATCACGTCCAGCCAGGAACTTGCGGATGCCGCAAGTCGGATGCTCCAAGTCTTCGCGCAGCCGATTATCATCAGCGGGATGAGCTTCGGGCTGAGCGCGAGCATCGGCGTGGTGATGGCTCCGGCCGACGGCGAGACGGCGAAGGAACTCTTCGAACACGTCGACGCGGCGATGTACCGGGCCAAGAGCTTAGGGAAGTCCGGAGTGTGCTGGTACAGTCTGGAGATCGACGACGAATTGCGTACCCGCGAGGAATTTTTGATGCGGCTCAACGAGCCCTCAATCTTCGGCGAACTCTTTCTGGCGTTTCAACCGATGTACGATGTCGCGACCGATGAAATCGTCGCGGCAGAGGCTCTGCTCCGCTGGCAACACCCGCGACGCGGGTTGCTTAATGCACAGCAGATCATCGATGTCGTCGGCGTTCTTCCTACGCCTATCGAGAAGTGGGTGATTGCGAAAGCGATCGCACACGCTGCGGAGTGGGCGCTGGCCGGGGCTCCCCTTCGCATAAGCGTGAACGTGAGCGATTTTGGCCCGCAGGCGTCGCTATCGTTGCTCGAAGCGCTAAAGGCCGGGAAGATCGACCCGTCTTGGTTCAACGTCGAAATCGCGGAACAGCATTTCGCGCGGGAGCGGGAGCAAGTATTGACGTTCGCGAGGAGCTGTGCGAACGCGAAGATCGGGGTTTCGCTCGATAAATTCTCGGGAGGCGTGAGCATCGCGGAATTGCGCCAATTACCTATCGGGTCGTTGAAGTTATCCGCTGCATTGACGCACGAAATTAGAGCGGACGAGAAAGCTCGCTCGATCGTGGCGGCCACGACACATCTCGCTCAATCGTTCGGCTTCGATGTGATCGGGACCGGGATAGAGCGTGCGGACGAGTACGCGAGGCTGCGATCGATGGGCGTGCGCATCATCCAGGGCTATGCAAAGGGCCTGCCGGCGACCGCCTCGGACTTTACCGCGTGGCTTCTGTCAGCAACCGGGGACGTCCCGAGTCACTGCGCATGACTTCGATGCCGCCGCTGACCGCGAGGACGAGTTCGACGCGGCCATGCGTGCCGGTCTTCGACATCGCCGACTTGATATGCTGAATAACGGTCGATCCTGCAATCCCAAGCGAGGCGGCGATTTCGGACGTGGCCGTCCCTCGCACCAAAAGTTCGACGACCTCTTGCTCGCGCTTCGTCAGGCCGAACTTACCCAGATCTACGCTCGGCCGTCGCCCTCGCCGGAACGACGTGACGGAAACGGCTGCACAGGGCTCCCCCGCGGGGCCGGACATCGGCGTCATGTGAACGATGTGGAAGCCGGTCGGCGAAAGAAAGATGTGCTCTGATTTTGCATCGCGGATCCGCAGTTCGCGCACGATTTCATCGATCTCAGGCGGCAGCACGGGCGTCGGGACGTTGACGCTCGTGAGGATCACATCGCCATTCTGATTGAGGATATAAAGAGGTGCGGCCCGCCGTCTGCTCAGGCTGCTGAGATCGATTTCGCTGGGTAGCTCTCCCCGCCCGGAAAGCCGCACGGGGATATCATCGGCAAGACGCTGTCTCACGAATGCTCTCCCTTCCTATCACTATGGCGATCGTACACTATGGTGATCGTGCGCCGTTCGAGTTCGGATGTATCCATAAGCGCATAAGTCCGCCCCATCCGTTGGACAGACAAGCAACGATGCCTCAAAAGAGCCAATCGGCGTAGTGCTTACCTAATGCTTCTTCGGACGGCGGCGTACGCGTTGCTACCACCTTAATCGAAAGTTTACAGAAGGCTCCCCTCGGAATGTTGACTTGGGGCACTAACGAGGGGGGCTTGCTTGGTGCACCATCCACCATTTGCCGCTGGATGGTATGCAATCGGTGTTGCGAGACATCCTACAAATAGTAGGGATTCGCAATGAGCCTGGGCCCAACGGCGCTCTGCCCATTCCCCAAACTCGGGTCGCGGACTCGTTCCCTAGCGTCTAACCTTAACCGTAACGATGTCTGGGGGATTCATGATTCGTTTCTTTGCGTGCGTCTTGATCGGGGCACTATCCACGCTCTGCCTTCCAGTTGCAGCGCGAGCGGAAAGCGCACCGATCGTACTCGAAGTTCTCGGCCGCGCACCGGTATTGGGCCAGCTTCGGTCAACCGCGGAGCTGCGCGAGAAGATGCGTTCGGATAGCTCGGTCTTCTTGCAGGCGGCAGCGCTTATCGGCCTCACGAACGTGCAAACCGATACGTTGATGCACGATATCGACGCGGGTAATCTGCGTTATGTAGTCATACCCCGTCATCTCGAGCGCACCACGTGGTCGGCCGACGGCCAGGCGCACGTGCTGAATAACGTCATCATCCCGGCCAACACCCACGGTTGGGAAATCGACATTCGCGACGGGCGAACCCTCTCCGAAGTTTTTATCCCGGCTGCGTGCGGAAATCTCTCGATCAATCATCGGCGACTGCCACCGCCCCACCGGGACGCCGTACCAACGCCGCCGCCCCACCGGGACGCGGTACCGACGCCGCCCCCCGTCGTCGTGACTCCGCAACCCTTGCCGCCGGTGCCGCCGCCGCCGCCGCAGACCATCGTGCGGGTTCAACGCCAAAGCATCTTGCCGTGGCTCGTCGCCGGCCTTGCGCTCTTCATAGCAGGTCACAATACGACGAACACGACGACGATCATCAACAACATACCGTCGACGCCGCCGCCATGTTGGCCGTAAGTCGTCGAGCATCGGCCGAGGTGAAAGAGGCCCCGGTCCGAGCCTCAATTATACTGTGCGCGATGGGGCATAGCAGACCTACTTCACGGGCGTATGCGAGTGTAGGATAAGGATATGAGTGTACGCGCCAAGGCCGTTCTGCTTGCAGGCCTCCTCGTTTTCTCCGCTATCCGTAGCGCGCATGCTGCCGTTGCAACTGCGACTGCGGCCGTCTATCACATTCACGCGGGCGACACGCTCGCGGTCAGCGTCGCCGAAGATCCGACGTTCGCTACGACGGGCAAGGTGCTCGACGATGGCACGCTGGGCTTGCCCCTTATCGGCCGAGTCGCGCTACGCGGTCTTCCGATCGACGAAGCGCAGCAGCGATTGGCATATATGTTGAGCGAGTACGTCCGCAATCCGCAAGTAACGATCGATGTCGTCAAAGTGGGCACCGATTCCGTCCTGGTGCTCGGCAACGTCAAGACCCCGGGGAAGTACGCATTGCGTGCCGGCTCGCGCTTTACCGATGCAATTGCCGCCGCCGGAGGACTCGGGCCGGTTGACGGCCCTTTGCCCGATGCTCGGCTGGGTAACCCGACCGGCTCCGTGCGCTATGTATCCTTGCAAGACGTTCTGCGGCGGGGCGATATGCAGAGCGACCTCCCGGTTACGAACGGCGACGTGATCTACGTCCCATCCCCGATCGATATTCGGGTCACCGTTTTGGGAGCGGTCGACCGGCCCGGCGAGTTGGCTTTGCATTATGGCGATCCGATAACCGCCGCGATCGCATTGGCGGGCGCCGGCGCCAAGGCGCAGGCCGACTTGAGCCATGTCTATCTAACACGCGTGCTGCCGAACGACGTCAAACATACGTACGAAATCAATCTTTATCAAGCGTTGCAAGGCAATAACGAAAAATTTGACGTGCCGCTTCAGCAAGGCGATATCGTGTACGTCCCACAGGAGAAAAAAGCCGGCGGCGTACTGTGGGGATCCTTACTCATTCTGCGCCGCATTCTGCTGGGGTACTGAGGAGATGGTCGAAGTTTCGAATTTCAACTACGAGCCTCGCACGACGACGCGTCGATATGAGGCCGGCGATCTCGGGCGCATCTTGCACCGGCGCCGTCGCGCCATGACTGCAACGTTTGGAGCGATCGTAGCGATTACGCTCCTCGTCACGATATTTACGCCGAGGTCCTATGTAACGACGGTAAAAGTCATTACCGGCAATCCCGCCGGGCCCGCGATGCACTCATCGTCGGACACCTCGAGCGACCTGCCGATACTCAATGCCTTGTTGACTGCGGCCGTGAGCCAAAATACGCAGACCTATGCCGCGCTCTTTCAGCAGATCCCGGTCGCGCAGCAGGTCGTCGATTCGCTCAATCTCCCCATATCTGCGGCGGGTTTGCTTTCGCACATCAGCGTAACCCCGGAAACGAACACGTCGCTGCTGGATCTCTCGGTGAGCTGGAGCGACCCTGGGGGCTCGGCCGACATCGCGAACGCTTTCGCACAAGCCGTTATGGACCGGGAGCGCCAGTTGGTGGGTGCTCAGGCAAAATCTGCGATGGCATTTTTGACGAAAGAACTGGTAAAGGAGCGCGCCAGCGTCCGCACGTCCGCAGGGCGTTTGGCGGCGTTTGAGGCCGCGCACACCTTGGCCGACGTCAACACGCAGACGCAGGGTCTTCTGACGCAAGTCGCGGCCGTCGACACGAAAATGAGCGAGACGAAGCTTGCCGGGCGGCAGGCCGAAGCGCAGTTGGCGGCCGCGCAAAGTCAGCTGGCATCCGTTCCGGCCACGGTGCCCGGCGCACGCCAGTTCACGCAATTCCCTGGAACGCAGGCCTTGCAGACGCAACTGGCACAAGTGCAGGAGCAGGTTCGTGATGACTTGCAGCGCCTCACCTCAAAACATCCGGCCGTCATAGCGCTCAAGGGGCAAGCGCAAGCGCTCAAGCAACAAATCGCCTCGCAACAGGGCCAGGAACTTGCCGGCACGACATACGTTCCGAATCCCGTCTACCAACAATTGCAGCAAGAGATCGCGCAACAGCTGATTCTCGTGCAGTCGGCCCGCGCGAGCCTGACGGATTTGCGGCATCAGCAGCAAGCACTCACGCCGCAGGTGCGCGCCTTGCCGCTCGAAACGATGCAATACGCCGAACTGAGCCGTGCGGCAACGTCATCCGTGGCCGTTCTCAACGCGCTTACGCAGCGTTACGACGAGGCGAAGATCGCGGCCTCAACCTCCCTGAGCGATGTGATGGTTACGCAGCCGGCGAGTGCCTCGCTCTACGTCGTGCGCCCCGATACGGCATTGGGCGCGCTCTTGGGGCTGATCGTCGCGATTATCGCGAGCCTTACCGTCGCATTCGTCTCCGATGCGATCGATCGCCGGGTCAAGGACCCGACTGAGGTGGAGCGCGTGGTCGGCCTGCCGCTCGTCGCGGATATCCCCGATGTCGTGAGCGGCGATACGAACGCGATGCGGCAGATAGCGGCGTCGTCGTTCTTACGGCTCGCTTCGACCCTCCATTTCGCACACGATCGTCCCGGAATCATCGCCATTACGAGCTCGGGAAGATCGGAGGGCAAATCCACCGTCGCCCTCAACCTCGGGCTCGCGTTTGCCGAACTCGGCGCTCGAACGATCGTCATCGATGCGGGGCACATTGCTTACGAGCATGCCGCACAGCGATATGCGCACGGGAAGCGAGGTTTTTTCGACACCCTTCGCGACCCGTCGGTAACCCTCGAATACGTCGAATCCACCAGAAGCTCCCTGCTCGATGTGATGGCGCCGGGGCAGATGTCGGGGACCATGCTACAACATTTGAGCGGAAGCGGGGTTGCCTCAACGATGGAAGTCCTTCGCAAACGATATACCTATGTGATCGTCGACGCCCCCGCGCTTTCGTGCGGCATCCAGACGGATCTCATCCTACGCCACGCGGATCAGACGCTGCTGGTTCTCCGGGACGGGGTTTCCGATCTCACGGTCGCTCGACGTATGGTCGGGGAGACGAAGGCCGTCGGGGTGGCGTCATTCTACGGTGCCGTCCTCAACGGAACGCCCACCATCGACTGGGATCTGCGGCGGCATGCCGACAAAGTTCGCGCATCTTTGAGGGTGGCGTTGAATGATGTTGCCCCGCAAAGCGCCGGCGCCCAGAGAGCTAAATAGGCGCCGGGTGCGAGCATTATTAATCGAACCACAGCGCATCTTTGTCCCGGCGCTGTGGGATATACTGGAGCGCGGCGGCTTAGAGGTCAAGCACGCGATTCCCGAACCGGATCTACGCTCGCTGGTAGAAGTGCAGCCGCAGTTCATATTTTTCGACATCGATTTCATCTACGGCGAACCCATGCAAATACTTCAGATGATTCGCATGTCGCTGCCGCTGGCGGCGATCTGCCTCTACACGTCGACGGAAAGGCCGCTTCGATGGCATGCCGCCTGGTGCAGAGCGGTTGGGCAAACGACCGGCATTACCGGGATCATCTCCAAATCTGCACCGGAGGAAGAAATGCTCGAGGCGCTCGGCACGTTGATCCGCAATGGTACGTATGCCGACTGGCGTACGATTCCATGGGTCCGCGACGCGGGCTGGGACCCTTCGCTACCGCGATAGATAGCGCGCAAGCGATCGACGTTTTACGCTCCGCCTCAATTCTCGCCTGTACGAAAGAAGATGCATCACTATGCCGACCGTAGCCCGCACATGCTAATCCCGCTCGCCTCGCGTCCCTGCGGTCTCCCTGGATGAAGGCACCACAGGATAGCTTTAGCGCGGGACTGTGCTCGCTTCCACTCCCGGTTTTTGTCTACGACGCTAAAACGCTCGCGATTCTTGATGTGAACGACGCTGCGGTAGAACGATACGGCTACACGCCTGAGGAGTTCTCGTCCATGTCGCTGCACGACGTGAGGCCGCCGGCGGAACGAAAACGGAAGCGTCGGGGCGTTGCGCTCTCGAAAGGTCGCGGTGCAGTGGATGGACCGGTGCAACATCACACTGCCCATGGCGAGGCGCTTTTCGTAGAGACAATCGCTACGGAAGTAACGTATGCCGGGCACCGTGCCCGGGCCCTGATCGTTCTGGACGTGAGCGAACGCTTGCGGATGGAAAGGCTTCTGCAGGAATCAGAGCGTGCTCTGCGTGAGGCCGAGGCGCGCCTGCACGACCTCGCAGGCCAAGAGGCCGTATCGCGACCAACGAGCCGGACGGCGATGGAGCGATGCATCGGTGACCTGTTGGCGGAGCGCACGGACGACGTATTTGTGCTGTTCGTCCTTCTCGACGGCCTCGATATCGTCGCGAACACGATCGGGTATTCGGCGAGCGATCGGCTCGTAGAGCAAGCGGAAGGCTTATTGCGCGATCTAGTGGACGAACATATGATCGTTGGGGAATGGCGGCACGGACAGTTCGTCGTGAGCGGATATGCCAGTCTGTACGATCTCAGCGACCTCGTCGCTCGCGTGGAAAGCGCGCTGCGCAAACCGATGCAGCATCATTATCGTAACATGCATGTCGGAATCCGCATCGGCGTAGCGTCGTCTGCAGCCGATAGCCAAGCCGAGGATCTCATTCGCCAGGCCTCGCTGGCGGCACACCACGCGGTAGGCCACGGACGCGGTGTCAGCCATTTTGAACCGAGCATGGAATCCGGGTTGCGTTCGCGGCTCGCGCTGGAGCACGCGCTCCATCTCGGCATCGAAGGCGGGGAACTGCGCTTCTACGTCCAGCCGATCGTCGATGCGCAAACGGAGCAAATTATTTCGGCGGAGGTGCTTCTTCGCTGGAATACCCCCGTTCACGGCTTACTGAGCCCGGCATCGTTTATCGAGATGGCTGAAAATACCGGCTTGATCATTCCGATAGGCGCGTACGTCCTAAACGCGACCTGCGCGCTTGCCAAGGAGTGCGAACGCCTGCACATAGACGTACCGATCGCGATGAACGTTTCCGCAAAGCAACTTACCGACAAAGCGTTTTTTGCCGACGTGCAGAACATGATAGCACATCACGCGGTTCGGCCGTCCCAGCTGATTTTCGAGCTTACCGAAAGCGCATTGATGTCGGACGTTCGCGCGACATCGAAAATGTTGAGCGATCTGCGCGATACGGGGCTGCGTATTGCTATCGATGACTTTGGAACGGGCTACAGTTCGCTCAGCCGGCTGAAACACATCGATTTCGATATTCTCAAGATCGATTGTTCGTTTGTTCAAGACTATTCACGGAGTGCGATGGACAGGGCGATCGTGGATAGCGCAACCTCGTTGGGCAAGAACGCGGGGCTGGAGGTCGTAGCAGAAGGAGTGGAAACGGTCGAACAAGCCGCCGCCCTGCGCGAAGCCGGGGTAACGGCTATGCAAGGATTTTATTTCGCACGTCCGATGCCGCCCGCAGAGTTTCTTCGGAGTTTCGATACCGCGCGCGTTTCGCCTAAGGGCAACGCGGCAAAGCATTGGGGAACGCTCTAGCAGGGGACGGCGGCGAGGCGCTGGAGTGCTTCGCGAGCGTACGCGCGTTGGGCGTCCAGCGGCGCGTTACGCTCCATCGCCTGTAGCCGCGCGGTCAGTACCGCACGTTCCGAGCATGCATCCTGGTTCGCCGGCGTCGCGCCGCGCGGAATTACCAATATAGCGGCTCCAGGATTTGCGAGGTACGGAAACGGCGTCGGCGATGCCCGGGGCGCGAGGTTCGGCGGCGGGACGATGAGCGGCCGCGTGTTGATACGATACTCCAGGGTCGATATCTGCATCTCGATTTCACGCCGCTGCGAAGGGGTGATCGAGGGATTGTTGAGTTCGTTCTGCAGTTGCACGATCTGCTGACGATCGAGCGTCGACTGCGGGAGCGTCTGCGCCGACGCGCCCACTGCGGGAATCTCGAAGCAGAGGAGCGCCAATGTGATGACGATGAGAGCGCGCGGCAAAGAGTGGAACATCTACCAGCCTAGACCGGCGATGCATTTACCGCGGTTGCGACCGGCTGGCGCGGCCGGATCGTGGTCTTCGCACCGGCCGCTTAAGGCGCCGTTGATTAGCAACTAAACTATTAGTTGACGAACTCCTTGTCGGGTGCTATGCTGCAACTAACGAATTAGTCGTTAGTTAGGGGGCGCCCTGTGGCACGGAAGAAATCGACGGTCCTAACCGACGCGGAATTGCGCGTAATGGAAGTCCTATGGACGCGAGGGCGCGCCTCGGTCGCGGAGGTCACCGATGCGATCCACCCCTCGATTGCGTACACGACCGTGCTCACCACGTTACGCATTCTGGAGAAGAAGGGGCACGTGCGTCACGAGGCCGCAGGCCGTGCCTTTCTGTACTCGCCGACGATCGAGCGCGAAGCCGCGGCGCAGTCGGCGCTCTCGGGCGTCGTTTCCAAGTTTTTCGGAAACAATAGTGGGGCTTTAGCGCTACGTTTAATCGAGAGCGAACGGCCTTCGGATGAGGAGTTAGCGCGCCTACGCTCGTTAATCGAGCGTTACGAGGAGCAACCATGAACGCATTCTTGCAGGCGTACGAGGCCGCGGCCCGATTCGGCGCGGTGCTGGCGATCAATAGCCTCTGGCAAGGTGCCGCCATCGCGGTGCTCACATGGGGGGTACTGCGGGTGTTCGCCAAGGCCAATGCGAGCACGCGATATGCGGCCTGGCTCGTTGCGCTGCTCGCGCTGCTCATGATCCCCCTCGTTACCAGTTTCTCGCACGTTCTGGTGCGCCCCGGCGCCGCCGCCCACAGCACGATCGCTCGCCGGCCGTCATTCCAAAGTGAGGCCGTTACGCATGGCGTTCTGCCGCTCAGCGGTACGACGCATCGCGCGGATGCCGGCGCTCCCCTCGCGGCAACACCCGCCGCGTCACGGATTTCGATTACGCTGCCGGAACTAGCAGCTACCGTGACGTTTGCAGTTTGGGTCTTGGGCGCGCTCGCGCTGCTGACACGATTATCGGCGGCGCTCGTGCACCTGGAGCGCCTCAAACGCGAGAGCATGCCGCTGGGCGTAGAGCGACGCGACGCGTTACTCACCTGGCAGGAAGCCTCGAAGGGCGCGCGCGACGTTCGCATCTGCGTGTGCGACGATATCGACGTGCCGGTTGCCGTGGGGCTCTTCGATGCGATGATTCTACTCCCGTCGCACCTGGTGAGCGCTCTCGATCCGCAAGACCTCGATCGCATCCTCGTGCACGAGCTCGCGCATCTGTTGCGGGCCGACGATTGGACGAACGGGCTGCAACGGCTCGCGTCGGCGCTGCTCTTTTTCAATCCGGCGATGTGGTTCATCGCGCACCAACTCGATATCGAACGAGAAGTCGCGTGCGACGATCGCGTCCTGGAACTGACCGGCGCCGTTCGGCCCTACGCGCTATGCTTGACCAAGATGGCAGAGATGACGGCGTGTCCGCATCGTCCGCTGGCCGCGCCGGGCGTATTCATGACCCGCAAAAATATCTCGATTCGCGTCGAGCGGTTGCTCACGGCCGGGCGTGCGTTCGGTTCCTCGATCGCACCGGCGATACTGGGGACGGTTACGGTCGGATTGACGCTACTCGTCCTGCTCCTGCGCACCGTTGCTCCGAGCTATGCCTACGATGTCGATACGAATTCGGCGCCGCAGCCGCACGCTCTCGCCATGCAAGCCCACGCAAAGCCTGCCGCGCATGCTAGTGCCCACGCGAAGGCTAGCCCGACGGCAACGCCGGAAGTACGCATAGCATCGGCGGCGATGCCCCACTCAACCGCGCAGCCATCGCCCAACCCGCCCGTACGTAAGGCGTCTCCCGCCCATGCCGCGGTGCCGCCCGTGCGCGTCACCGTGCGGCCCGTTCGCGTTGCGGTACCCATGTTCGGCGGTCGGGACATTGCGGGGATCGTCTCCGAGGTTACCACGGCGGCGCTGGCGTCGATGACGTATTCCGTGGGGACGGCGACGAAGGGCGGGTGTACCGGATGCGATTATTCGCATACGAGCCACCCCGGAGCCGACTTTCACGGCCAGAGTTTTACCGGAACCGACTTCTCGCACGCGCGGCTGAAGGGAGCAAACTTTAGCGATGCAAGCTTGATGGGCACCGATTTCGAAGGGGCGGATCTGCGCAACGTGTCGTTCGCCGGCGCGCGTCTCGACGGTTGTAATCTGCGGGGCGCCGACATCTCGGGAGCGCGCTTCGAAAGAGCGCACATGGATGGATGCAGCATCGATGCTAAGAGTTTGGCCCCCGGGCAAGCGCGTGCCATGCTCGCATCGTGTACCGGTTGCGATTTCTCCCGCGTCGATCTCAAGGGTATGGACCTGCGCAACCTGCACATCATGGGCGCTACGTTAGCCTCGGCGGACCTTCGCAATGCCGACCTTTCGGATGCCTCCCTGACCGGCGTCGACCTGGCGAATGCGCGGTTGACCGGCGCGCGCTTGGACGGCACGCATTTTATCGGCTGCAACTTCAACGGAGTCGATTTGCGCGGGGTAGACCTATCGAAAGCGTCGATCGTCGGAAGCTCGATGCGTAACGCCAACCTGCATCTCTAGCATGTAACCCGTTTCTCACAAAGGAGCCCCCTTATGAAGCATTTCGCGATGCTGCTCTGTTTGCTCGTGCTCGGAGCCGCGACCCCGCATGCCTGTATCGGATGTAGTTTCCAAGGCAGCGATCTCCATGGAGCCGATTTTCGCAACGTGCGGTACGTCGGTACGAACTTCGAGGGCACCAATCTGCGCGACGCGCGCTTCGGCGGAGCGGAGCTGGTGGGCTGCAACTTGCGCCGGGCCGATCTACGCGGCGCCGATTTGGGTGCGGCTACGCTGACCGGCTGCAATCTATCGGGTGCGTTGCTCGGCGGCGCGCGTCTTGACGGCATGAAGGCCATCGGTGCGCGTCTCGACGGCGCACACGCCCAAGGGGTGCGCTTTCGCGACGTGAATTTGATCGGCGCGAGCTTCGTGGGGGCAAATCTGACCGATGCGGACTTCGCAGGCGCCGTGGTGTGCTGGCAGAACGATCGGTGGCGCGAGGCGAGCGATCGCGGTGACGAGCGAATCGGCTGCATCGATCTTGCCGGCGCACGCGTGCAGGGGACGAGTTTTCGCGGGGCATTGATCTGTTCGGGAGGGCACTTCGCGAACGCGCCGTCGTGCGTACCGGTCGATGCGCGCACGCTACGGATGTATTCGCGGTCGGCCTTGCAAGGGGCGATCCTGTAGTGCGGCGGACGCTCGCGGTCGTTCTCCTCGCCGGCGCGGTGTGCTTCGGGCGCGCGGCGGCCTCAAGCCTCGCCGTGCCGCTGGTCGCGACACCACCGCCTCTCGATCCCCGATCGTCCGCTGGATCGTGGCCGGCAACATCGAGGGCGACGCTCGCCTGGGACGTGCAGCACAGTCGCCGCATGCGTGAGGCGACGGTCGTCCACATGGCCACCGATGGCCGATACCTGTACGTCCGCTTCGACGCGACGCAGAGCGAACCGATCGTCGCGACCCAGCGCACCGACGACGTCGGGCAAGGGACCGATGACGAAGTGTGGGTCGATCTGTGGCCCGGTGGGGCGAACGGCTACTTTTACCAATTCGCGGCAACGCCCCGAGGCACGCACTATCAATCGTCCTCTGAGAATTCGGCGTATGCCCCCCGCTGGGACTCGTACGGCGCCGAGCGCGCCGGCGGTTACACCGTCGTGATGAAAATTCCGCTGCGGATTATGCGCGTGGCCGCGGATTCGAGACGCTGGCGCATCCAATTCGTACGTTACGTTCGTCAGGATGGCGACGAAGCGGTGTGGAGCTACAACGCGACGCAGACATCGCCGGACGACGTAGCTCGGGCCGGAGGCTTGGTGCTCCCGGCGCTCGATGCCGCCCGCCCGAAACCGCGGCTGGCGACGTACGTTCTGGCTTCGGCCGCCGGTTCATCGGCAGGTGGAGATACCACACGCATGGGGGCGGATCTTTCGATTCCGGTTACGCCGACGTCGTCGTTCTACGCTACGTTTCACCCGGATTACTCGAACGTCGAACTCGACCAGCAGTCGATTGCACCTTCCGCATTCGCTCGCTACTATAGCGAGGTGCGGCCGTTCTTCACGCAGGGATCGAATAATTTCAATCCGTTCAGCTGCGACGCATGTCCGGGAATTAACGAGCTCTATACCCCGGCTATTCCGACGCCGCGCGACGGCTACGCGATGGAGGGCAAACAGGGCCCCGTCGGATATACGTTTCTCGATGCGCTGGGTAACGCCCGAAACGATCAAGTTGAGGCGATGACGTACAACACGCCCGATCTACGCTGGAACGTGGGGGCGCAGCGCGTGGGCGTCGATCTGCCGGGATTACATGACGTCGTTACGACCACCGGAGTGAGCTACTCGGATTTGCGCCACGTGTCCGTATATGCGAATTACGGTAGCGACGCGGGAACCAACGTTCTGGACGGCAGCGATGCGCAGCGATACGACGCGGGCGGCGGGTGGTCCAGCTCCAATTTCGGGTTCTTTGCGAGCATGCGTAAAGTCGGCGCGTATTACAATCCCGTTGACGGATTCGTGCAGCATCCCGGCATCGCCGGCTATGCACTCTATAGCCAGAAAGTGTGGACGCCGGCAAACCGATCCGTCGTCAAAGCGATCGGCTTGGGCGGGTTCCTGGATCGCTATCATGCCTCCGATGGGGCGATTAACCAGAGCGATAACATGTTGAATGTGGATATCTTAACGCGCTCGCTACTGGATCTGAACCTCACGACGGGCTCGGCCTATCTGCAAGCCAATAATCTTGGGCTGGTCGTTCCAATATCGCAGAACGGCATCTCGTTCACGTATCACAGCGGGTCGCAGACGAACAATATCGGAAACTTCGGTCAGCACGGCGCGTCGGCGACTCCTACCACGATTTCGTATAATACGGGCCGCTACGGAAGCGGGCGCCTCGACACGTGGCTGCGAAGCTCGACGCTTCGGCTTGGCATGCGCGGCACGTTAACGCTGGAACTCGACGATACGGCGCAGCGCTTCGGAGCAGGTAACGATAACGTTCAATGGTTCGAGCGTATCGGATACGCATACTTGCTGGGGCCGCATACGTCGATCGCCGTCGGCGTGCGCCGCGTGGTCGGTATGCCCCCCGTGCCGAACGGCGGCGGTAATTGCGAAGGCGTCTGCTCGAATCTCTCGTTCGCCTACCACACCCGTTTACGACACGCCGAAGTGTATTTCGCCTACGGCAACCCGAACTCGCTCTCGACCGTCCCGCAACTGCTTTTCAAGATGATCTTCTATGCCGGAGCCGATAAAGGAACGTAGGAGAACGCCTGCCTTGCGACGCCGCGTGCGGGGTACGCTAGCGTTCGAAGCGCGCGCTGAAGTGCCGTAGCGGAGGCGCTTGCCACACCATGCGCAGCCCCCGGATCTGCGAGCGCTGCGCGAAGATCTCTTCCACAACCTCGCAGACATAGTCAATGTGGCTTTGGCTATACACGCGGCGCGGAATCGCCAATCGAACGAGTTCCATCGGTGCGGTGGCCTCTTCGCCGGTCTGCGGGTCGGTGGTACCGAACATCACGCTCCCTATTTCAACCGCGCGGATGCCCCCTGCCAGATAGAGCTCGGCGACCAACGCTTGCCCGGGAAACATCCGGGCGGGTACGTGCGCAAGCATCGCGGCCGCGTCGATGTAGATCGCATGGCCGCCGGGCGGCTGAACGATCGGCACGCCGATCTCGGTGAGACGGCGGCCCAGGTAACCGGTTGAAGCGATGCGGTAACGCAGATAGTCTTCGTGTAAGACTTCTTGCAGGCCGGTCGCCATCGCTTCGAGATCGCGCCCCGCAAGGCCGCCGTACGTTGGAAAACCTTCGGTGAGAATGAGCAGACGGGACTCGGCCCGCGCGAGGGTTTCGTCGTTGGATGCTAGGAAGCCGCCGATGTTGACGAGGCCGTCTTTCTTCGCCGACATCGTGCAGCCGTCTGCGTACCCGAAGAGTTCGCGGGCGATCTCGCGCGGCGAGCGTTCTTCGTAGCCGGCTTCGCGCTCGCGAATGAACCAGCAGTTCTCCGCAAACCGGCATGCGTCGATGTAGAGCGGAATGCCATGGCGCCGGCAGATACCGTGAACCGCCTTGACGTTCGCCATCGAGACGGGCTGGCCGCCACCGGAGTTATTCGTGATCGTGAGCATCACGAGCGGAATGCGGACCGCGCCGACGTCGGCAACGAGCGCTTCCAGGGCGTCGACATCCATATTGCCCTTGAAGGGATGCAATGTGGCGGGCTGGCGGCCCTGCGGAATCGGAAGATCGATTGCTTGTGCGCCGACGTGTTCGATGTTTGCGCGCGTCGTATCGAAGTGCGTGTTGTTGGGAACGATGTCGCCGGGTTTGCACATCGTGCTGAAGAGGATGCGTTCGGCGGCTCGGCCCTGATGGGTCGGCAACACATAGCGGAAACCGAATACGTCGTGAATGACCGCTTCAAAACGGTAGAACGACGTTGCCCCCGCATAGGATTCGTCGCCGCGCATGATCGAGGCCCACTGCTCGGAGCTCATCGCACCGGTGCCGCTGTCGGTGAGGAGGTCGATGAGCACGTGTTCCGCGCGGAGCAGAAATGCGTTATACGCCGCCTCCGCGAGATAGCGTTCGCGTTCCTCGCGGGTCGTCATGCGAATGGGTTCGATGCTCTTGATGCGAAACGGTTCAATAATCGATCGCGCTGCCATCGTGTTCTCCTAGCGGGAGGGTTTTGTGTCTCAACAGATCATTCACGGCTTCGACGGATTGCGTGCCCTGGTCGGTGTCGATCTCCCTCCAACCGCGTGGCTCGCCGTCGATCAGGCACGCATCGACGCATTCGCGGCCTGCACGGGTGACGCGCAGTGGATTCACGTCGACGTCGAGCGCGCGCGCACGGGCGAGTATGGCGCGACCATCGCGCATGGGTATTTGGTGCTCGCGCTCATCGCACCGTTGTGGCAAGAGCATTTCGACGTGCGAGGCGTTGGACCGGTCATCAACTACGGGCTCGACCGGGTGCGCTTTCCCGCGCCGGTAAAAGCCGGAAGCCGTATCCGCGCTCGTTTCATAACGACGCAGGCGACCGACGTCAACGGCGGCCTTTTGGTGAAGAAGCGCGTCACGCTAGAAGCCGAAGGTTCGGCAAAGCCCGTGTGCGTCGCCGACACGCTCGTACTCTATCGATCCGGCGGAGTCGAGGCGGCGAACTCCTGATTTAGTGAGGACGGCTTGGTCGAGATGGGAAGCGTGAGGTTGGACGAGTGCACAGGGGTGACGTTCTTGGTTGGGTCGAGATACGCGATCGCCTGATTCACGGCGATCGCGGCTTCGGACGTTCCGCAGGCGATGAGTTTGAGCTTGCCGGGATGGCTCACGATGTCGCCGGCCGCATAGATGCCTTTGATGCTCGTCTCCATCGTGAAGGGATCGACCGTGATGCCGCCGTTGCTGGTGGCTATACCCCAGGATTGCAACTGTGTGAGATCCGAGACGAAACCGAGCGCGGCGAGAACTGCATCACACGGCACCGTCGTTTCCTGGGAACTCTTGCGATCGACATGGGTGATGGCTTCGACGGCATCCGTTCCGTGGACCGCGCGTAGTTCGTAGTCGGGCTGCCGGATCTCGATCGTCGATTGCCTGAGGCGGTCGACGGTCTTCGCGTGGGCGCGAAACTGCGAGCGGTGCAGCAAGAGGATGTGCGCAGCGCAGCCCTCGAGCGCTAGCGCGTAATCCAATGCGGAGTCGCCACCGCCGACGATCACCACGCGCTTTCCAGCGAACGATTGAAGATCGTTCGCATAGTAGTGTACGCCGCGCCCCTCGAATTGAGCGGCGGTTGCGGTGGGAAGTTTGCGTGGGGTGAACGCACCGATCCCGGAGCACAGGATGACGCTACGGCTCCAATGACGGCCCTTGTCGCTCACGAGTTCAAAGATGCCCCCGTTGTGCGGCACGATCGACGTGACGCGCTCCTCCATGCAAACGTCATGCGGCCATTGCATCGCTTGCTGTACGCAGGCCGCAACGAGATCGCTCGCGCGAACGAATGGCATACCCGGCATATCGTAAATGTCTTTTTCCGGATAGAGTGCATACAATTGGCCGCCGAGTTCCGGCAAGGCCTCGATGATTTTCGTTTTCGCCCCCCGCAGCCCCGCGTAGAACAGCGCAAAGAGCCCGGTGGGACCGCCGCCGATTACAGTGATATCAAACACGTCCATCTAGCGTTAGACCCCCGCAGCTTGTAGCGGTGCGAGAAGCCGGTCCGCGCCGCCGATACCCAGGACCTCGGACTCGATGGCGAGGAACTCCGATTGCATGGCCGATGTCGTTCGCGCGTCGAGTTCGGATTCGGCCACGTCGAAAATCATGTCGTTCTCGCGATGAATGTGGACGCGAATGAATGCGGCGTACGTTTCGACTTCGCGCGCGACCGGCCGCCCTTCTACGAGCGCGCGCTCGATCGCGTCAACGAGTCTGCGCCCTTCGCGGTGATCTTCGATCAATACGTTCGATACGCTCTTGAGAAACGGATCCCCGTCCATGTGTGCGAAGAGCACGCGCTCCTCTTTGCCATGGTGATTGGTATCGACGTAGATACGCATGAAGTCCAGCATTGCCCGTACGTACTCGTGCGGAAGACGGCCGTCCACGGATGCATGGGTGCGTTCTTCTAGGCTTTCTACGACCTCTAGAATGAGCGCATGTTCGGCACGAAGCGAATCGAGCGCGGCCATTAGGCCACCGCCTTTTCAAAGCGCCGCTTACCGAGGAGCGCGGCACCGAAGGCACTCGCTATCTCCGGTTCCGGGGCCACGTTCACCGGCAGCCCGAGGGCCTCTTCGAGCGCGAGTACCATTCCCGCCTGGCGGCCCATGCCGCCGACCAGCGTGACTGCGCTTTCGATGCCGACGCGCTTGAGCAGTAAGACGGCTCGTTCGGCAAGCGAGTTGTGCACGCCGCGCAGGATATTTTCGGTGCTCTCTCCCTGGCTCACGTGATTGATGATCTCGGATTCGGCAAGTACGGCGCAGACACTCGATATGGTGACGGCGCCGTCGGCCGCGAGCGAGAGATTTCCGACCTCTTCGAGAGTTGTCTCCAAATACCGCGCCGCGCGTTCGACAAAGCCACCGGCTCCCGCGGCGCACTTATCGTTCGATTTGAACTCACGTACCCTTCCGCCCGGCTCGATAGCGATCGCTCGCGAGCTTTGTGCCCCGATGTCGACGACACAGCGCGTCTGCGGAAAGAGGCGAACAGCACCGTATGCGGCCGCGGTAACGTCGGTCAATTGCAGGTCTCGTTCCGGGTAACTCGAGCGCCCGAAGCCGGTGGTGGCAATGTATCGCACGTTTGCGAGGCTGGCACCCACGCTCTTCAAAGCCGCATCGATGGCGCGGTCGACGAGTTCGGGAAGCGGCGGACGCGTTCGCATGACGCTCGTTCCCAAAACGTCGCCGTTGCGATCGAGCAGTACGACCTTGGTGCTTCTGGTGCCGAGATCGACGCCGGCTATGATATCCATGACGTTCTCTCCGATCATCGTGCTAATGCAGCTTGCGCGTGTTCTCGCGCGAAGAGCGCCGCGCCGATCGCGCCCATGTAGTGAGAGTCCGCGCAGACGTTGAGGTGATGGCCGAGTTTCTCTTCAAGCATTTGCACCATACCGACGTTGCGCGATACTCCACCGGTAAACGTATATTCCGGTTTTAAACCGACGCGTCGCGCGAGCGCAATCGTGCGTGCCGCTATTGCGCTATGGATCCCGCCTAAGATATCTTCGATCTTTTTGCCTTGCGCGACATACGACATGATATCGGATTCGACGAAGACCGTACAGACGGTGGATAGACGCACGGGGTTGCGCGCGCGCAGCGATATTTCGCCGATCTCGTCGAGTTGCAAGTCCAGGGCCTCGGCGGCGGTGGACAGAAAGCGTCCCGTTCCGGCGGCGCATTTATCGTTCATGACGAAATCGGCGACCTCACCGTCATGGACGCTGATCGCTTTTGCATCCTGGCCGCCCATATCGATGACCGTGGTCGTTCCGGGAAACAACAGGCATGCGCCCTTAGCGTGGCAGGTGATTTCCGTGATCTGAAGATCGCCGAAAGAGACTTTGAACCGGCCGTAACCGGTACCGACCACGCAGGCGACGCTCTCGCGCGGGATCGTCGCGGCATCGAGCGCGGCGGCGAAACCTCGGTCGCCTGCGCGGATGATGTTCGCCCCGGTTTCGATCAACGCGCGAGCGACGATGTCGCGCTGCTCGTCGATGATGACACATTTTGTTTGTGTAGAGCCGACATCGACCCCGGAAAAGTACCTCATGAGCTGGCTCCTTGCACCGCGGTGCGGTGCCCCACCGATTCGAAAAAGGCGTCGATGCGATTGCGCATCTGCGCTTCGGAGAAATAGCGCGGGTCCTCGAGATCCGACTCGACGAGAAGCGTTGGGATGCCGCGTTTGGTGAAGTACTCGCGCATGTCGCCTTGGCCCGCTGAGAACAAGCGGCAGCTCTTCACCGAGTGAATGACCAGGGCGGAGGCGTTCCATTCCTCGAGGTAGCGCTCGATTTGCGCATAGCGCTGGAGGAAGTTGCGATTGGTGAGATTCCATTCGAGCAGGTGCCGTGCGATCGACTCCATCGGGTGATCGGGATCGTGAACGAAGCCGAACTCCCAGAGTCCACCGACCGTAGAGTACGTCGAAGCGACCGCAACCGCGTTCCAGCGTGAGAACATATCCCGGAAGGTTCGCAGGTGGGGCCACGGAGGCGGCCCTTCGATGACGTACCGGAAACGTTCGGTTTCGAGCGGCCCGACGCCGGCCGCAGCTTTTTCGGCGAGTTCCGCATACGCCGTCTCAAAGAAGCGGAGCCCCTGCGGCGTGCCGCGCAAGCAATATAACGGCGCCATCATCGTGACCGAATCGAAGTAGGCGTCGTAGGGTGCGGGAGCCTGCTTCGTGAGGTGCTTGATCTTGGACCAAAGGGCGCCGGTTTCCGATGACAGACGCACCGATTCACGCAGCCGATCCTGATCGAGCCGCTTGCCGGTGATCTCTTCGCAGAGTTCTACCAAACGCTCGAGCTGGCGGAGAACGTAGATGATGTCGTCACGCGACGGCGTGCCGGATTGCGTCCGTATGAACGGGATGTCCAGTTGGAAAGCCGGACGTCCCGTGTATTCCGAGAGATGCCCGAACCAATCTAAATAGACGTTACAGCCGACGTAGTTGCAGAGTAGCAACGTCGGTTCCGGGATCGTTGCGAAGGGCGTCTTGCGGCCGGCGAAATACATGCCGATGTCGGCCTTCACGTACGCGCAGTTGTCCGATGAGTAGCCCATGAATTCCGCGGCCTGGATATGCGGCAACGACTGTTTGCGCACGGCCAACTGCAAGGCATTGACTTCGGGAAAGACGGGAAGGATATCGAAGGCGCGCAGTAACTCGACCGGGTTTCCGCCGATGAGGAGGTAGGCCGCCGGCACACCGCTGCCTTCGGCCGACGCGGTCAGGTCGGCATAGTACTCTGCCATCAATTCTTTTTGCAGATTGTGCAGATGCCCTTGGTACTGAAGATCTGCCATGACGCGTGCCTCCTAGCTGAATAGCAGCGACTCGACGAAGGTTTCGATCTCCGTCTTGATACGATCGAAAACCCACATCTTTTCTTCGAACTCAAGAGAGATGTGGGGAAGCGCTGCGGCTTGGAGCGCTTTGCGATAGAGCGGATATTCGAAGAGCGCCGGTTCGCAGAACTTCGCGCAGAGTACGATGACGGCGTCGGCGCGATGAACTCGCGCGCGCTCGACCAGCGCATCGGCTTTCGAGGTGCGAATATCGTGTTTGACTGCACAGGGAACGCTCCGGTCGACGTAGGCGTCGGCGAGCGCGTAGTATGGGTCGTCCGCTTCGGCGTCGACATCACGGGTGAACCACCGGCGCCCCTGGAGGAAGTCGTCGTCCACGAGGTAGCAGCCGGCGTCTTCGATGGCGGCGATGAGGTCGAGCGGAGGTTGCTCGCAAAACGAGCCGACGAGGAGAGCCCGGATGCGATCTTTGGGCCGTCCCTCGCGCGCCAAGATTCCCTCGCGCGCGCGCAGCAGCACCTCGAGGTGCCGTTCGGGCGGCACCAGGTGCCCGTAGCGCACGAGCGGGTAAAGCTCCCGCGTCTTGAGCAAGTGCGGCGTATCGCTGCGAATCGCATACAAATCGCGAATGACGGAACGCACCTGGTTGTAGGTGGAAATGCTTGCGCGCACATCGTCGAACGAGACTTGTCGACCGGTCAATTCGGACATCGACACCATGACTCGCTCGTACTCCCGCGCCAAATACCCCGTCGCCTCGGGCGTGCCAAGATTCTGGGGAAAGTGGATGTACTCGACTTTTTGATCGGGGAAGTTGCGCGCATAGACGCTGGCAAGATTGCGCGCAGGGTCGCAGATAGAGTGAAAGATCAGCGCGTCGAAGGATGAGAGCGCGCCGGTCATGCCCTGTTCGAGCGTACTCTTGACGATCGAGCAGACGAAGGACTGAAACCGCGAATCCGCATGCGCGATTTCCATCCGGTTTCCACCGCCGGCTAGCCCGACCGGTAACATTCCCGCCGCATGAAAGAGTTCGACCGGTGAGTATACCGGGAAACAACCGGCGATCGCGCGGCATGGAGCCTCGCGTTTCCACGCCTCCGCCTCGGCGAAACCGGGCGTTTCGACGGCTAGCGTGCAACGCTCGACGAGTTCTTCCAGAGATTCCTGGAGTACCGGCGTATTCATATGCGACCCTCTACATAGACGGGACGACGATCGTGCGTAGACCGCGTCCTTCGCGTAGCGTATCCAGACCGTGATTGATCTCGTCGAGAGAAACGCGCTCGGTTACCAGCGGTGCGACGCGTATCTTTCCCGAACGAGCAAGCTCGATGATGCGGGGATAGTCGACTGGCCTGCACCCGAGCGATCCGCGAATCTCGAGCTCGGCGAACATGATTTTTCCTACCGGCAGCTCCGCGGGCCGCGTGCTGAAACCGACGATGACCAGCCGGCCGCCGCGGTGCAGGCTTTCGAGTGCCTGACGAATCGTGGCGGGATTGCCGATCGCTTCGAACGCCACATCGACCCCGCCGCCGGTTTCCCGCCGAATCGCTTTAGCCACATCGGGGATACCGGAAGCGTCGATGAGATGTGCCGCGCCGAATTGTTCCGCGTACGCAAGGCGTTGCGGCTTCACGTCGACGGCCCATACGTCGGCACCGGCCGCGACGGCGACCTGGACGACGTTAATGCCGACGCCGCCGCATCCGAAGACGACGACGCGCTGACCCGGTCGTACTTCACCGCGGTTGACGACGGCATGATAGGGTGTAGAGACCGCGTCGGCGATGAGACAAGCTTCCTCGAGCGGTAAGTCCGGCGGAAGCGCGAGCACGTCTTTCGACGGCACGCGTATGTATTCGGCGTAGGCGCCGTCGATGTGATTGCCGAGCATCACGCCGTGCTCGCAGATATTTTCACGCCCGCGGCGGCACGCTTCGCACCGGCCGCAGGAGAGCACGGCGGGAATCAACACGCGATCGCCGAGGTGCCAATCGGCCACATTCGGGCCTATCTCGTGAATCGTGCCCGAGGCTTCGTGGCCGAGGACGAGCGGCGGCGTTGCGAACGTGGGGACGTCGTGATCGATGTAGTGAAGGTCCGTATGGCAGAGTCCGCACGCTGCGACCTTCACCACGATTTCGCCAGAGCCGGCGACCGGCATCGCGCGCTCCTCGAGCGCGAGCGGCCGGCGCGATCCGTAGAAGACCGCTGCTTTCATGGATGCCTCCGGCGGCGAACTTCGGCGTAATCCGGCTTGCGTTTTTCGACGAACGCGCGCATGCCCTCGGCCGTCTCTTCGTGTCCAAAATGCAGCGCGAGCCACTCGCGCGCATGCCCGATGGTCGCGTACCACGCCTGGTCTTTCCAGTAGTTGACCTGGCACTGCGTGTAGCTCAAACAGTCCGGGAATTTCTCTAAGAGCTTGTCGGACATCTCGCGCACGGTCGCGTCGAGGTCGTCGTAAGGGACGACGCGGTTGACGAGCCCCCAATCGAGCGCTTGTGCGGCGCCGATCGGTTCGCACAGAAACAGCATTTCGCGCGCGCGACGGTCGCCGACCATGATCGGAAGCCATTGCGTTCCGCCGCCGGCGGCGACGCTGCCGACACGCGCGCCGACCTGACGGATCGTTATGTGGTCGGCTGCGACCGCAAGGTCGCAAGCCATGTTGAATTCGTTGCCGCCCCCGACGGCCATTCCGTTGAGCCGGGCGATCGTCGGTTTGCCCATTTGACGAATGGCATCCAAGCAATCTTGAAAGCGTACCATGTATTTCCGAAACTGCTCCGGGTGCGCGACATAGTACTCCGCATATTCCTTGACGTCGCCGCCGGTGCAAAAGGCGCTTCTGCCGGCACCCGTGAGGACGACGACGCCGACTTCATCGTCCCACATCGCGCGACGAAACGCCTCGTGCAGACGGGCGAGCGTATCGGTCGTATAGGCGTTGTAGGCGTGCGGACGATTGAACGTGATCGTCGCGACCCGATCGTTGACTTCGTAAAGAACGTCGCTCTGTGTTTGCGTCGGTTCCGGCGTTTCGATGGTCATGTTGAAGCCTCCATGGAGTGACGGGTATGGGCCCACAGTGGCGGGCGCTTTTCAAGAAATGCGGCGATGCCCTCGGCGGCATCGGCGGTCGGAAGCAGTTCGTCGCCGTACGTACGCATCGCGCTCTCCAAATCGCCCGCGCGGGTTGCGCGCTTACAAGCGCGCAGTGCGTCGTGGGAATACGAAAGGAGCCGCTCGCAGAGCGTCTGAGCACGCTCCGCGAGCGCGGCGGGCTCTACGATATCGCAGACCAGGCCCCATTCGAGCGCCGCCGCCGCATCCAGACGTTTGCCGCCCACGATCAGGTCGAGCGCTCGGCGCTCGCCGACGAGGCGCGGCAGCAGCGCGCATGCGACCGGAGGGAGCGCCGCCAGCTCCACTTCGGGAAGCGAAAACGTGGCTCGCGTCGAGCAGATGGCCAAATCGGCGAGCAACATCAGTTCGAATCCGCCCCCGAGGGCGGGGCCGTTGACGGCACAGACGATGACGGGCGCGGCGTTACGAAAGGCGCGCGCCGTGGCGTGGAACGTTTCGAGCATAGCGGGCGCACGATCGGGGAGGTGCTCCGCGACGTCGACGCCGGCGCAAAAGGCGCGTTCGCCCCGCGCTTCGAGAAGGACGACCGCGCAGCTTTCGAGACTGCCGATCGCGCGCGCGAGCTCGTCGAGATCCTCTCGGTTCAAGATATTGAGTGTCCCGGCGCGCAAGCAGATGCGCCCGAGGCGGTTTTCAATACGCGATTCGATACGATCGCTCACTAACGCACCTCCAACGGGGACGCGGTAGCGGAGATGCCACCGAGGAAGAGGGCGAGGATATTATCGGCCACGGTGCCGATATCGCCATCCAAGCCGCGCCGATACCACGTGGGCGCCCAGTTCAGCATCCCGAAGAGCGCGCCGGCCGCGATGCGTGGGGAGATGAAGGCGGGGTTCACGTCCAGCCGGCTTACGAGATCGGCTGCAAGCGAGAAATAGCGCCGCTTGCGTAACCGCATCCGATCGCCATACTCGCCGTCGAGTGCGTCCATGTCGTGGAGCAGCACCCGGTATGCGTCCTCGTTGCGCAGCATATAGGCTAGGTGCGTGCGCACGAAGGTGCGGAGCCGCTCCTCGGGATCCGCGATGTCGCGCAACTCGTCTGCGGCGGCATCGAGCCGGTCGAAAATGCGCGTGCAGACGAAAAAGAGTGCCGCCTGCTTGCTGGGTAGATAGTAGTAGAGCCCGGCGATGCTCATGTCCGCGGCGTGCGCGATATCGCGCATGCTCGTGGCGTGAAAGCCTTTTTCAGCGAAGAGATCCTCGGTGCTATCCAGGATGTCTTCAAAACGACGATCGTATGACTGCACGTTTCCGCCATTCGAGCTCGTTCTATCGAACGTTCGCTCGAATTAATCGTAGCGGATCAATGGATCGGCAGCCAGAATCGTATGCAGTGGTTTTCTAATGCAAATGCACGAGGCCGTTTTTGATACCGAACACGATGGCTTCGGCACGCGAGTGGACGCCGAGTTTAAGAAGAAGATTCTGGATGTGGCTGCGCACGGTGGTTTCGGCAAGCTGGAGTCGCTCGGCGATGTGCGGCGTCCGCAGCCCCTCGGCCAGCATCGCAAGGACATCGAGCTCGCGCCGGGTCAGAGCGAAATCCTGGGCGGGCGGTTCCACACGGGTGGTGCGGCGCATAGCCGTTTCGACCAGACCGGTGAGGCGGCGGGCCGCTACGCTTTCCGATAAGAGGTGGAGCGTGATGGGGCGGTCGCCGTCAAACACGATCACCGTCGTAACTTCGAGCCACAATTCCGCGCCGTTTTGGTCCCGGGCGACCATCTCGAACCGGCGGGGTGCGTGCAGCTTTCTGCAACTCTCGCGTATGGAGCAGTTCGGACCGCACAACTGCCCGCCGGCCGGATTAAGCCCCTGTAAGACATCGTGGCAGGGGCGGCCGATCGCGTGCCGCGCATCGCGCCCGAGCATCTTTGCGGCCCCGTCGTTCCAGTAGACGACGAGGCCGAGCTCGTCGATCCCGACGAGCGCGTCAGCACTCGTGCCCAGCTTTAGCGCCATATCAACGTCAATTAGCGATTGCCCGGGGAATCCTTTGAGTCAATCCAGCTCCGGGCCGGCCGACCTCGCGCTCCCGTCCGGGCCGCCGTCGGCCGTAACGGAAGGCCCGTATTACAGCGGAACGAGCGTTGACGTAACGCCGCGCGCGAGCGTGATGAGATCGGCGTCTCGAACGACGCGTCGCCGCTCGGCGAATGCGGCGAAGGCGCGGGCGAAGTGCGCTCGCGAGAGATCGTCAAACTCTAGGCCGAGTTGCGCGGCTCGGTGAAAGAGCGCCTTGCGTCCCGAATTTCGCCCGAGCGGGAGTTCGGTCGAACCGCCGATGCTGCGCGGGTCGATGATCTCGTAGGTGCTGCGCTCCTTGATGATTCCGTCCTGATGGATACCGGATTCGTGCGCGAAAGCGTTGGCACCCACGATAGCCTTATTTTTTTGAACCCGCATGCCGGTCGCTCGCGCTACAGCTTGCGAAAGCGCGCGAATCGCGCCGAGCTCGAAGCCGATCTCGCACGCAAAGGCATCGGGCCGGGTACTCACCGCGACGACGATCTCTTCCAGCGCGCAATTTCCGGCGCGCTCGCCGATACCGTTGATCGTGCATTCTACCTGATTCGCTCCGGCCGCAATCGCGGCTAAGGCGTTCGCGGTGGCCATACCGAGGTCGTCGTGGGTATGGACGCTCAAGCTTGCCTTCTCGATCCCGTCGACGTTGGCGATGAGATAGCCGACCAGGGCGCTCATGTCGGCCGGGGTTGCAAACCCGACGGTGTCCGGGACGTTGATCGTTCGCGCGCCTGCGGCGATCGCGACCGAAAAGATGCGAGCGAGAAAAGACGGGTCCGAACGGGTGGCGTCCTCGGCGGAGAACTCGACGTCGTCGCATCGCCGGCGCGCGTGGCGTACCCCATCGGTGACGCATTCGAGGGCCTGCTCGAGCGTAATCCGTAACTTGTGCTGGAGATGGATCGGCGAGGTGGCAAGAAAGGTGTGAATGCGCGGTGCGTGCGCATCGCGGAGCGCGTCGGCCGCTGCATCGATGTCGCGTACGTTGCAGCGCGCGAGCGCGGCCACGCGGACCGAGCGAACGTGCGTGGCAATCTGCTCGACGCTGCGCGCAACGAGCGGAGAGGCCGCGGGGAAGCCGGCCTCGATCGTGTCGACTCCCGCCGCCGCGAGCATGCGAGCGATCCGCAGTCGCGCGGCCGGCGTCATCGCGGCGCCCGGTGATTGTTCGCCGTCGCGCAGCGTGGTGTCGAGGATCTCGATGGCTCTCATGGTCTATCTCCCGAGTAAGTACAGAGAAAAGAAAAAAAGGCCCCTCGCTCGATGCGAGGGGCTCGTGCACTGCGTGCGAGCTTCGATCGGCTAGGTTGAAAGCAGCGTGCCGCTAAGGCTAAGCCACTGCTCGTGCAGGGGATCCTCGCCGCGCACCGCTGCGGCATACGCGCTCGCAAGCTCGTCGGTAAGCGGACGCGCATCCGAAAGGCGGCGATGATCGATCTGGGAAACGGCAGTCACCTCCGCGGCCGTGCCGGTGAGGAAAACCTCGTCGGCTTCGAGCAGCTCGCGCACCGCGATCGGGCCGACTTCGACTTCGATTCCGCGGTCGCGGGCCAATTCGATCACGGTCGCGCGCGTGATGCCGTCGAGCACGTCGGCTGATGCGTCATTGGTGCGCACGCGTCCGTTGCGGACCACGAAGATATTCTCGCCGGTTCCTTCGGCCACTTCGCCTCGATCGTTCAGGAGAATCGCTTCATCGAATCCGCGTTCGATCGCGTCGTGGAGCGCGAGGATGGAGTTCATGTAGTGGCCGGATGCTTTGACCGTCGCGGGCATCGAACGCGAAGGCGTCTTTTGCCAAGGCGAGATGCAGACTCGCACGCTCGGCCCCATCAGCGAGCCGCTCAGCGGTTTGAGCGCGACCAGCACGTGCGTGGGGCAATGGTAGCGCGGCGCGAGCGAAATACCTTTCTCACCGAAAAAGGCCAGGGGGCGAATATATCCTTGGGTGAACGCATTGGCCTCGAGCGTAGCAAACATCGCATGCTCGAGTTCTTGCGTCGAGTAAGCGATCTTCAGCCCATAGGCTTCTGCCGACCGGTGGAAACGCTCCAAGTGATCTTGCGCGCGAAAGATCGCGGTACCGTGTCGCGTCTCGTAAGCGCGAATACCTTCGAAGACGCCCGAACCATAGTGCAAGGCATGCGTGAATGGGAGCACCGCAATGTCATCGCCGTCGTGTAGCGTGCCGTCGTACCACATAACGCTCATGCGCCGGCACCCGCGGTGGTGACGGCGCCGTCGGAGGCGGAGCCGACGAGTGCCCGATATTTCGCGAAGACCCCGGTGGGGTAATGCGATGCCGGCGCGCGCCACGCCGCGAGCCGCGCGGCGAGTTCCGCCTCGGGTACTTCAACGCGCAATTCACGCGCGGCGACATCGATGACGATGGTATCGCCGTTACGGAGCAGTGCGATGGGGCCGCCGACCGCAGCTTCCGGCGCGACGTGCCCGATCATGAGCCCGTGCGTTCCCCCGCTAAAACGTCCGTCGGTGATGAGCGCGACGTGCTCTCCGAGGCCGGCACCGAAGATCGCGGCGGTGACGCCGAGCATCTCGCGCATTCCCGGGCCGCCCTTTGGCCCTTCGTAGATGATGACGATCACGTCGCCAGCGACGATGGCGCCGTCCAGGACGGCTTGCATCGCGTCCTCTTCGCGCGTGAAAACGCGCGCCGGCCCGCGATGGAGCAACCGTTCGTTTCCTGCGATCTTGACGACCGCGCCGTCGGGCGCGAGGTTCCCCTTCAGGATGGCGAGGCCGCCGTGGGGCTTGAACGGCCGTTCCGCCGTAGCGACGACGCGTTGGCCCGGCGTTTCGGATGCGGTCGCGACCGCTTCGCGAAGGGTTGGGCCGCCCAGCGTGCGCGCATCGCCGTGCAGCAAGCCCCCGTCCAATAGACGGCGAGCAATCAACGTGGATCCCCCGGCAGCGTCCACGTCGAGCGCGAGATAGGTGCCGCCGGGGCGCAGATCCGCGACGATCGGCGTGCGCGCGCTGATCTCATCGAAGTCGTCGATCGTGAGCGGAACGCCGGCCTCGCGCGCGATGGCGAGCAAGTGTAAGACGCTGTTGGTGGACCCACCGGTTCCTGCAGCCGCGGCGATCGCGTTTTCAAATGCATCGCGCGTGAGAAGATCTCGCGGGCACACATTGCGAGCCAGTAACTCCATGGCGAGTTCGCCGGCGCGATACGCCCAATCGCGGCGGCGCGGATCGGTCGCGCCGGGCGACGAGCTACCGATCGGCGAGAGGCCCAAATACTCCAGCGTCGTGGCCATCGTGTTGGCCGTGTACTGTCCGCCGCACGCCCCGGGGCCGGGGCACGCGCGATCTTCAACCGCCTTGAGTCGCGTCGCATCGATGGTGCCGCATGCGTGCGCGCCGATCGCCTCGTAGACGTCGACGATCGTGATCTCTTTGCCGTCGAGCCGTCCGGCGGCGGTCGAACCGCCGTACAACAGCACCGCAGGAATGTTGAGTCGCGCGAGCGCCATCGCGGAGCCGGGCAGCGTCTTGTCGCATCCTGCGAGCGCCACGATCGCATCGAATTGATAGCCGCGCGCGCAGAGCTCGATCGAGTCGGCGATGACCTCGCGGCTTACGAGCGAAGCCTTCATCCCTTCGGTGCCCATCGTGATGCCGTCGCTGATCGCAATGGTATTGAACTCCATCGGCGTCCCGCCGGCGGCACGCACGCCCTCCTTCACGGCTTCGGCGAGTTCGCGTAAGTGAATGCCGCACGGCATCGTCTCGATCCAGGTATTGGCGATACCGACCAGCGGTTTTCCGAGGTCCTCATCGGTGAACCCGACGGCCTTGAACATGGCGCGCGCACCCGCGCGCGAGGCACCCTGGGTGAGCGCGCGGGAACGCGCATTGAGCGCGCCGTTGTTACGATCGGTCATCAGCAGACCCGGAACTTGAGCTCGTCGTCTTGCACGAGCTCCTCGCTGGGGGCCAGCCACGGCATCAGCGAGCGCAATTCCGCGCCGACGCCTTCGATTTCGTGGGCGCGCGCCTTCTGCGCATATGCGTTAAAGCGCGGTTTTCCGGCGGCGTGCTCCTGGACCCACTCGCGCGCGAAGCTGCCGTCTTGAATGTCGCGCAAGATCGCACGCATCGCCTCTTTGGTTTCGGACGTCACGACGCGCGAACCGCGACTGTAATCGCCGAAACGCGCGGTGTTGCTGATTCTCTTGCGCATGCCCTCGATGCCGCCGGCATACATCAAGTCCACGATCAGCTTCATCTCGTGCAGGCACTCGAAGTACGCCATCTCCGGTGCATAACCGGCCTCGACCAGCGTTTCAAAACCGGTGCTGACCAGAGCCGAAAGGCCGCCGCAGAGCACGGCTTGTTCGCCGAACAGATCGGTTTCCGTTTCTTCTTTGAAGGTGGTTTCAAGAATGCCGGCGCGTCCGCCGCCGATAGCGCTTGCGTATGCGAGGGCAATCTCGCGTGCGTCGCCGGATGGGTCCTGCGATACGGCGATCAGGCACGGCACTCCGCGACCCGCTTCATACTCGCTGCGTACCAGTGGGCCGGGCGCCTTGGGCGCGACCATGAATACGTTGCTCGTGCGAGATGGGACGATGGTGCCGAAGTGGATGGAAAAACCGTGCGCGAACCCGAGGTACGCGCCATCGCGCAGATGCTCGGCGATCGCTCGGAAGTAGAGCGTGGGCTGCTCCTCGTCGGGGACGAGCATCATCACCACATCCGCTTCGCCGACCGCTTGCTCGACCGATGCGGTGCGCATCCCGTCGCGTCGCGCGCGTTCGTTCGATGAGGAGTATTCGCGGAGTCCGACCGTAACGTCGATTCCCGAGTCTCGAAGATTCAGGGCGTGAGCGCGCCCTTGACTGCCGTAGCCGATCACGGCCACGCGCTTTCTTTGGATTGCGGCATGCCTGGCATCGCGGTCGTACAGGGCTTTCATTAGAAGGTCTCCTCATGTTCGGTAGTGAGTTTGCGAATTTGTAAGGCCAGGCGCCGTAGAGCGTCGACCGGGCCGCTCAATTCGATGGTCGCTGCGTAGCGTTCGCCTTCGCGGCGAGCGCTCAAGTTGGTATACGAACAGCCGAAACGGTGCGTCAGGTTGATGATGCGTGCTAGGAGGCGCCCGTCGACGGTGTCGATCGAATGCATCACGTCGGCATCGCCTCGATCAGGTGCTCGACGCCGGTTCCCGATGGAATCATCGGGAAGACGTTTTCGTGCGGGAAGCACTCCGCGTGGAGCAGCATCGCGCCGGGAGCGCGCACGAATCGCTCCATCGCGATCGCGAGCGGATCGCCCTCGCTCAAGCGAAAAGCCGGCATACCGTAGGCAGCGGCAATCGCACAGAAGTCGGGATTGTCCCAGAGACTCGTTGCGGAGTAGCGCTCGCCGTAGAAGAGCTGCTGCCATTGGCGCACCATGCCGAGGTTGCGATTATCGACGAGCAGGATTTTTACCGGCAGATTGTAGCGGCGAATCGTCGCAAGTTCCGGGAGCGACATTTGAAAACCGCCGTCGCCGACGATCGCATAGACGGGTCGTCCGGGATGCGCAAAGGCCGCGCCGATCGCCGCCGGTAGGCCGAATCCCATCGTGCCGAGGCCGCCCGAAGTGACGAAAGCGTCGGTATCGCATGGCCGGACGCGTTGCGCGGCCCACATTTGATGCTGGCCCACGTCGGTCGCCACGATCGCGTTGCGCGGGACGGCCGCGAAGAATGCGTCGAGCGCATCGGTTGCGAGCAGTCCGTTGGGTGACGGGTCGCGCGGTAACGGGCCACCGAGGGCCGCGGCTCGCCTGCGCCACGCCGCAAACGAGGGCATCGCCCCGCGTCGCAACGCCGCGGTGAGCGCGCCGAGCGTCTGCTTTAAATCGCCGTGGAGCGTGATGTGCGGCGTGACGATCTTGCCGAACTCGCTCGCATCGATGTCGGCGTGCACGATCGTCGTCGCCCGCGGTGCGAATGTTGCGGGATTGCCCGTGACGCGGTCGTCGAAGCGCATGCCCAGCGCGACGATGACGTCGGCTTTTGCTACGGCGCGATTCGCGGCGGTCCACCCATGCATGCCGAGCATCCCGAGAAAGGATGCGTCGGCGGGGTCGGCGCAGCCGAGGCCGTGGAGCGTTGCGACGTGAGGGGCGCCCAAAAGCGCCATGAACGCGCGGTATTCTGCGGTTGCGCGCGACCATCGCGCGCCGCCGCCGACGATGACGACGGGGCGCTGGGCTCTCAGAAGGGCGTCGATCGTCTCATCGATCGAACGCGTACTCGCCTTCGGGTGGGGCGCGGCGGCGAGGATCTCCGGCGCAGGGGCGTCTTCGGAGCGGAAGGCCTTGAGAACGTCGGAGGGGATATCGACGAGAACGGGGCCCGGCCGCGGGCCGCGGGCGAGGCGGAATGCGCGCTGCAGCGCGTTCTCCAGTTCGTCGACCGAGCGGACGACGACGTTGCGCTTGGTAACGCAATGCGTGATCGAAGCGATGTCGATCTCCTGAAAGGCGTCGGTGCCCATCAACGTGCTCTTGACCTGGCCGGTGATCGCGACGATGGGCACGTTGTCGAGCATCGCGTCGGCGATTCCCGTGACGAGGTTCGTTGCTCCCGGGCCCGAGGTGGCGACGCAGACGCCGACCTTTCCGGTCGTGCGAGCATAGGCGCTCGCGGCGAACGCGGCCGCCGCTTCGTGACGCACGAGAACGTGCCGCACGCGATGCCCAAAGAGGGCGTCGTGCAAGGGCATGATCGCGCCCCCCGGATATCCGAAAACGGTTTCTATCCCTTCGCTTTCGAGAATATCCACGACCAGATCGGCTCCGGTACGTCTTCGTTCCATGGTGGTCTCCAAAAAAAGAAGAGCCCCCGCCGGATCGGCGGGGGCTCTTCTGCACTTGAGTTTCGTTCTCTACGCAGTAGCCAACCCATACCGATCCGTTGCGGAGCGGCTAATAAGAATGACGACGACGAGAACGAGATTGTGGGCGAACATTTCGGGTACCATACCACCGCGTACCAGTCCCGTCAACCCTTGCGGCGGATATTGACCGAAATCGATCGCACTCGCGCGGCTACCGCATAACGCCGAGTTCGATGCCGATGCGATTCTGCGTGGTTGCCGTGCCCGCCGGACCGAAGGCGACGCCCGGAAGAGCGTTGCGCAACCCGACGTGTGAGAACTCGATCCGCGCTATCCCGTAGGTTGCGAATTTGTATGTGGGCGTGAGCGTAAAGGTCGTCGCTCCGCTTCCGGGCCCGTATCCGATCAGGTCCGCGTTGAGGCCCGCATCGCTTGTACTGCTCCTATTCGAAACGTTTTCGATGCGGAATCCGAGCGAATACTGGGATGAGAAGGTGTACGAACCGAGTAGCGATGCCGCCCAGGCAGATTCCGACGTCGCATATCCGAGCGCCGCGGATGACGGCGAGGTTACCCAGAGCACGTACGGCGAGAACTGCCACTTCCCGGCCGTGTGCGCGTACATCAGGTTGTACTCGCTCTTGTTTGCGATGCCGGCCGTCGGATTGCCGGGCGTGTTTCCGCCGGGATTGATGCCGGCGAAGGTGAGCGACGTTGTGCTCGATGGAGCCCAGCCGAACGAGTATTCGATCGCGCGGTGCGAGCCGGAGTAGTACCCGTCGTTATCCTCGAGCGCAACGCTCCACGGTCCGTTGGTATATCCGACGTGGACGCCGCGACTGATGACCGGTTCGAGCGCCCATGCAAGGCCGCGCTGGACGTTCACGTTCTGATACGTGAAGATTCCCTCGGCTCCCAGCATCGTCCCGAGCTTACCGGCGATCACGGTAAGGTGCTGATCTTTGGAGGTGTAGGCGATCGACGCGAGGGGCACGGCCGAGTATGCGTTGGTGTTGACGCACGCGTTTCCCGTACAGGCTTGGAATGTCGGATTGATGGCTTGCCCGATGGTCGGGAAGCTATATCCGCCCCCGGTGATAGAGGCCTTGAAAAGCCCCGACGTATAGGCGGCATTGACGAGCATGTCGCTCGTGTCGTCACGCCCCTGCCGGTCTGCGCCGGTGGCCGTGTCGAGCGCGCCGGTTGCGTTCGGTGCGTAGCTTTGGATGCCGTAGAGATAGAGCACTCCGCCAATAGTTCCGGAAGCGAACGGAGTGGGCGCCGGCATTGGAGAGGCCGAGGCCGCAGGGGTGGCGGTCGCAGGAGGCGTCTGCGCGGACGCCTCCTGGTTTCCGGTGAGGCCGATTGCGGCGATCGTCGCGGCAATCAAGAGGGCTTGTAGCGTATGTCCCTGTTTCATGCGTGCGAGTTCACCGGTCCGCCCGAGGTCCCGAAGCCCGGGATGGGGTCGACGCCGTGGATCGCGAGATCGCCGGCTTCCATATGATCTTCGGTCGCGCGCAGCGGCACGACGAGAGAGATCAGTTTGAGCAACACATACGTGCCCACGATATTGAGCACGATGATGAAGGCTGCCGCTTCGGCTTGATGCACGAACTGCGCGAAGTTTCCATAGTACCAGCCGGTCACCGAGACGTCCGAGGAGCCCTTGACGGCTTTGTTAGCAAAGTACTCGAGCATCTTCGGATCGGCCACTATACCGGCCATGAGGCCGCCCACTAGGCCGGCGACGCCGTGCGTGTGCAGCACGGAGAACGTATCGTCGACCTTTTTCATCACGGACCAGCGGCTGAGATAATTGAGCGTGAGCCATGGAATGATCGTCGCCGCGCCGACGGCAATGGCGCCGTAGCCGTTCACGAAACCGGCGGCCGGCGTGATCGCGACGAGGCCGGCGATCATGCCGTTGATCATCGAAACCGCGTTCGGCTTGCCGGTCGCGAACATATCCGCGACGAGCCACACTAAGAGTGCCGTCGCCGTCGCGATGTTGGTATTGAGCACGGCAGCCCCGGCGTCCGAGTTCGCAAAGAACGGATCGCCGCCGTTGAAGCCGTTCCATCCGAGCCACAGGATGCCGGCTCCGGCAAACGCCATGATGAGGTTGTTCGGCTGGAAATCACGCTGATCTGCGAGCAGACGAGGCCCAACCACGGCAGCCGCGACGAATCCCGAAACGCCGGCAGCCAAGTGAATGACGTAGCCTCCCGAATAGTCGACAGCACCGAGTTGCGCGAGCCACCCGCCGCCCCACATCGAAAACGCGCCGATGGAGTAGACGATTACGCTCCACACCGGAACGAAGATCATCCACGCCTTGAAGTTCATGCGCCCCAGCACCGAGCCCGCAATCAAGATCGGTGTAATCGCCGCAAAGACGAATTGAAAGAAGACCATCACCGCGCCGGAGAAATGCAGTTCGGGCATAGCACCCGCGGCGAGCGGTATGGTTGCTTGTGCGAGCTCCGACGTCGCCGAGAGCGCCGGTCCGGGCATGCCCAGGAAGGCAGAGAGAATGCCGGGGCCAAGTTTCATCGGGTTGCCGAAGCTCATGTTGTAACCCACGAGCGACCACACGATCAACACGGAAGCGAACGCGTAGAAAACCATGAGCGCGGAGTTCAGCGCCCATTTCTTCTTGACCAGACCGGCATAGAGAATCGCCAGTCCCGGGATGCTCTGCAACCCGACGAACGTGGCGGCCGTCAATTGCCACGCCGTATCGCCCGAGTTCAACCATTTGGGTGCTTCGAGATATGGGTTGAGATCAGCAAGTAAAACCATAAAAGCCCCTCGCCTGGATTTGGTGTAGGTGTGCGGATCATCATAGGCGGTTAGGGGCACTCTACGCATTGTCCAATGCGTAGAGCGAACGGGGCCTTCATTAACGTATTGGATAACGCCGGCATCGGCGGCGTCGGGAACGAGCTACCGCGACATCGTCCAGGATCCGGCGTTCCATAGGACGCTGCTCACCGAGCCGGTTGGCCCGTGAATGCGGCTGGAGAATGCATCGATCTCGCGGCGTTGATAGAGCAAGACCATCGGCAGCGCGCGCGATAGACGTTCTTGGATGCGGGCGTAGAGCGCGAGACGGCGAGCGGGATCGTAGGTGGTGCGCGCGGCTTTCATGAGCGCATCGAGCGCCGGATCGCAATAGCGTGGCTTGTTGTAGCCGTTCGGCGGAATGTTGGCGCAGCCGAACTGGTCGGTGACGTCGGGATCGTCGCCGTTGACGAACGGATAGAGCGCCATTTGGAACTTGCCGCCGTAGATGGGGCCGCCGCTCTGGGCGGGAGCGGCGAACTGCGTCACCTCGTACGCTTTGAGCGAGAGGTCTACCCCGATGGCGCGCTCCGCCTGCTGTATGGCGCTGCCGATGATTTCATCGCCCGGCGTATTGGCTTGGATCAGCATGAGCACGGTGAGCCGCTTGCCGTTTTTGGTGCGGATGCCGCCGCTGCCCGTACGCCATCCGGCGGAGCGCATCAGCGCGCGGGCCGCTGCCGGATCGTACGGCGCGGTAAGCGGCGCGCGGGGATCGTAGGCCCATTCGAAGAGCCCGCGTCCGGCGTCGGTCGCATCGACCGCGCCGCGATACGCCTTCGCGATGAGCGAGGGGATATCGATCGCCTGCGTCAGGGCGCGTCGCACGCGCGGGTCGCCGGTGATCGGATCTTGCGTGTTGTAGATGAGCGAGCCGACGGCATTGACCGGCGTGCGCAGAAGGCGCATCTGCGGAATCGCGGCGATCAACGGCACGTTGCCCATGTCGAGGTCGTTGAACAGGCCGTTCGCTTCGCCCGTGTGGAGCTGGTTCACCGCGGTACTGGAATCGGAGACGAAGCGAATCGTGACGTGTTTGATGGAGGGCACGCCGCGGAAGTAGTGGGGATTCGCCGTGAGCTCTATGCGGTCGCCATGGTACCAATGGGCAACGACGTACGGGCCGCCGCCGATGGGAGCGTCGTCGAAGGCGATGTGGTTAAAGTTCGGTTTTGACGCGAGCAGGTGCGCGGGCAAAATCGGATAGCCCTGCGGCGCGAGGACGAGCGTGATGAGCGGCGCGAACGGCTCGCGCAGATGCAACACCAGCGTGGTGGCGCTCGGGGCGTCGGCGCGGGCGATGCGATCGTAGCCGTAGCGGCTCTGCACGTTGTTGGCGGGGTTGAGGATCGCATCGATCGAGTAAACGCAATCCCGCGCGGTGAGCGGGATGCCGTCGGCAAAGCGCACGCCGGCGCGCAGATGATAGGTGATGGTTTTACCGTCGCTGCTGATGCCGCCGTTTGCCAGCGTCGGTACCGTCGTGGCGATGTCGCCGACCAGTCGCCCGCGATCGTTGAACTTCACGAGGTAGTTGAAGAGCAAGAGTCCGAGTTCGGTCGAAGATGCGCCGTTTTCGAGCGCGGCGTTGAGCGACATCGGCTCGCGCTGTTGGTCGATGATCAGCGTATCGGTGAGCGTCGCCGGGCGCGCGCACGAGGCCAGGAAAAGAAGCGCAAGCGCTACGGCAAGCAATGGGCGTGTATGCAATGAACGATGCTTTCCGGCGGGTACGTCCGATCGACGGAGCTAGGTCCGGCACGTTCCGGGTTCGCCGCGACGGTTCCCTGCCGGAAGCGGACTTTCACGAGGATCCCGATCTGCGCGGGCAGCTCGATGCGGAAAGAATGTCCTGGGTTACCGTACCACACGGCGTTTTGCGCGTTCCCGTAAAGATCGGCGCAGCTGCCTCGATTTGCTGCTCGAGCCAACCGATGACGTACGTGAACCCTTCAACATAAAAGGAGCGATAGCTACCGTGAACGTCCCTAACGTCAACGCGTCGCCGGCAATCCCGCCCGCAAAAGCAGTACCGACCCTCGTCGCCTCGCAACTCGAAGCGCAAAAGGAAGCCCAAACGGGCATCCAAGACGGCGACGAGCCGTTGGTTGGAAACACCCTGAATAAACTCGCCTAGGACAGGCTCCTGGAGCGAAACCGGCCCGAATTGCGCGTCGCCGGCGGGCGACGCGCAATTCCTTAGCGCTCGCTTAGAGGCCCACAAAGTTCCCCATCATGTCGAACGAGATGCGGAGCACTGTCGGCAGCGCGAGGCTGCGCGTGCGTAGCGCGACCAGACCCAGGGCAAACGCCATTGGGAAATTCTCCGCGATAACGTTTGCGACGATCATGATCGCGTTACCGTGCTCCTGCCGGCTGACCGCGCCATAGTGAAGAAGCGAGAAGATGACGGCCTGAGCGAAGAGCGCCCACGGCGTCCGCATACACGCGCGAAGATGCGAGAGCGTCATCCCGCGAATGAGGAATTCCTCGCTGAATCCGTTGCTGAAGAAGTTGCGAACGGCGAGCGTAACGAGAAAGCCGAGGCTAAGGGTGCCACGGTAAAGAGCCAGCGCGATGAAAATCGCCGGCAACGCGAGGCAAGGAAGAGCGGCCCTCCACGTGTATGGCGCCGGTCGCGTTAACCCCACCTCATTGCGATGCATGCCCAGGGCGAATAACAGAGTTCCCGGCAGCACGGCATATAGCGTGAAATTGAATAGCGGTTGCCCGAACGTGAGCCCGAAGAATGCGTTGTAGCCGCGCAAGACCCCGCCCAGCCGCGGCAAGCGGACGTATCCGCCGTACCACACCGAGTACACCATGAAGACGGCGAAGAGGGTTGCCAGGACGATGCCGTAGCGAAGCCACAAGCGTGCTCCGGTCGCGGATGCTGCGAGCGTGGATTGCTCGGCGGCCTTATCCTCAGGGACGATCGCTGCGACGACGAGCCACAGCAGCAGCACGTAGCCCAGCATCGCGGGACCGATCCACGAACGGTGTGGATCCCAAACGACCATGATGAGTTCCGCGAGAATCCACGTGATTGCGCCCGCGATCGTGCTGCGTTTCACGCTAGGGGCTATAGCCGTCGATTTCGCCCTGAACCTCGGTTCCCGGTGGAACGGTGAACGCCGGCAAGGTAAAGTGCAGCACGTGATCGCTCGTGGTTCCGACGATCGGGCCGACGTACGGATCGCTGCGCGCGATCGTGAGGGTGTATCGCAACGACGAATCGAGTCGGAACGGGCACCGCACGTCGAGTCGCGAGCCTGCGTCGAAGGGAACCGCGCGGCTCTCGGATTCAATCGTGAAAAAGTAGACGGAGTCGGCTCCCGGTGTGGGCGGTTTCTCGGCCGCGCTCGGAGCGCGACCTCGCAGTATCGTGTCGGCAGGTATGGTGCCGATCGCATGCGTAGAAAGTCGAAGCGTCGCGAGATATCCATCCTGCGATGCGCTTATCGCGCTCGCATCGCCCGACGGGGCGACGCCTGCCGTTACGGTCATCACGAGTGCGAGGATCAAGGCTGCCTTCATAAGCCTTCTTACGTTTCTCCGCGCGTCGCTGTGACGGACGATCAGTCGTGGAGGATGACGTTCAGGAGCGAGGTATGGACGCGGATGACGCCGTTGTATTCGATAAAGCCGAGCTTGCGGAATTTGTTGAGGAAGAAACTGACGCGAGAACGCGTCGTGCCGATCATCTCGGCGAGCGTCTCTTGGCTGATATTGGGGATCACTTCCTCGGGGCGCGATTCTTTCCCGAAGTTGGCGAGCAAGAGCAGGACGCGGGCAAGGCGCTTCTCGCTCGAATTGAAGAGCTGATCCACCAGATCTTCTTCGATGCGGATGCTGCGCGTCAGAAGATGCGTAATAAACGTCTCGGAGAACTCCTGCTCGGCGTGCAGAACGTTCACCATCACGGCTTTTGCGACGCGAACGATGGAGCAATCCGTTAGCGTTAGTGCCGATGCCATGCGAACCGTTTGACCCGCTAGGCATCCCTCGCCGAAGAAAAACCCCTCGTTCAGGATGGCAATAACGGCTTCTTTGCCGCGCGGGGATACGACCGCAAGTTTTACTTCGCCGCGTTGTATGTAAAAAACCGCATCCGCCGGGTCTCCCTGGGCGAAAATGGTGCTGTTTTTACGATACTTCTGGATCGTGCGTCCGTCGCCCACCGCACCGAGAAAGGTTTTGGAATCGAAGGGTTGTTCTTGGTTGACGATCATGAATGGATGCCTTTCTAGGGTTGACGGCATATAGCTTCTACATACTAGCAAAGACGGCCCAGAGAGTTCGTCTCTGGGCCGTCTTTGCTAGTGAGGCCGCTGGAAAGGCGGCCCTTGGTCCGTGCTGGTGACCGATTATTGGCCGCCGGGATTGGTGATAAGCGAACCGGCGATGATCGGTATGGAGACGGCGCCGTCTCCCAGCGTCGGGCCGCCCGCCAAAGCACGGCCGGTGAAGTTTGTGGCGTTGATGGTGACCGATGAAAACGCGAGCACGTTGCCGTAGAAGGTCGCGCCGCCCAGCGTCGCCGAGCTTCCGACCTGCCAATAGATGTTACACGGGCTCGCCTGGTTGATGAGCAACACGTTCCCACTGATGCCGCCGTTCAGGGTGGTAGTGAGCGTCGATCCCATCTGGAAGATGAACACGCTCTGGGGATTTCCGCCGCCATCCAAGGTGAGGTTTCCGGCGGCGATGGAGAGCGAGGACGTCGATTTGTAGACTCCGGCCGGGAGCGTGCCGGTCGGGAATCCGGGCGAGCTGGCCTGCGAGAGATCTCCCGCGACCGTAGCGGTGGCGGGCTTCCCGGCGGCGGTGTTATATGCCGTGGTCAGCGCATTTTCGGCCGCCAGCGGCACGGCGGCGTTCGTATTGTAGCCGGCCGCATAGATGGCGTTGGGACCATCGGTTACGGTGCCCGGAGGATAGAATCCGGTGACCGCAGTTCCCGGTGAAACGCCGATCAGATCGTCGTTAAAGCTGCCGTATGTCGCGCCCGGCGCGTAGGTCACCAAGGTGTTGCCGACGTTGGTGATCGTGGAACCGGCAAGCAACGCGAATGGGGCCAGGGCCGGCCCAAGCGGGATCGAGGCGGCGCCCTGGTTGCAAGAAAGCGTTGCCGGCGGAGCCGTAGGGGTTGGGGTTGGGGTTGGGGTTGGGGTGGGGGTGGGGGTGGGGGTGGGGGCCGGTGTCGGCGTGATGCCCGGTGTCGGTGTGGGCGTAGTGCCTGGGAGCGGCGTGGCGTTAAAGGCCGGTACGGTGCAATTGCCGCATCCGCTGCCGCTGCACGAGGCGAGGAAGGCCAACGCCACCAAAGCCGTGAGTCGACGGGCGTTCAAGAGACGAGGGGTCTTTTGCATGTAATAGTCCTTTCGACCGCTTAGAGCTTCACGCCGAGGCCGATATACGGACCGTTATGCGTCTGACCGATGGGTGCGTGTTGTTTTACTGCGTATTGATCGGCGGCGAATCCGCCGTACAGATAGAGCGGGGAATGTTTCATGACGAGCGCGAGGCCTACATCGTATTTCGTGATGCTGTACTGCTGCCGGTACGACGTGCCTAAGTTGGAACTGCCCGGACTGGTGACGGTGTAGTTCCCGCTCGCGGTGGGATAGTAGAAGGCCGAACCGTACACGCTGACACCCGGCCGCAGATCGGGAAGTTTCTCAACGCCGAAGCCGACGCCGTTGAGTTGCGGGTAGCCGTAGTTGTTCGACGTGCGAATGTAGCCGACACCAACGTATACACGCGGCGAGGCGATTTGGTACTCCAACCGTGCATCGATCGAATTCTGACGTCCTAGGAACACCGGCGTGACCGCCGTGCCGCCGTCGATCGTGGCGAACTGCGTATATTGGTTGCCGTAGGCGTCGGTGATATTGCTGCTCGTCACGTACGAGTATTGACGGAAATCGACTTTCGCGGCGAATTTCGAATTCTGCGGGGCATACACGGCGCTAGCAAAGTATGACTCATTACAGTACTGACCGGCCGAGAACTCGTTGTAGCTCTTAGGTGCCCAGATTGCAGCTTCAACGAACCCATTGTACGACGGCGTCGGCACGACGACCGGCACGGGTGTTGCCGTTGGTGCTACGGTCGGCTCGGCTGTCGGCGTAGCCGTCGGCATCGGCGTCGGCGGAATGTAACGAACGACGACCAACCGTTTATCCGGTACCCACTGCACGTAGGCGCCCAGCGCTTCGGAGAGTACGCGAACCGGCACGAGCAGCACGCCGTGATAGAGCATCGGCGGCACGTCGAGCGGACGCGATTCGCCGTTGATAACGACGATGTCTCGGCCCAGCGTCACCGATACGCTGACGCCCTCTTTGGCTGCGGTAATGGTCTTTCCGTCGGCCGAGGCGGTGACGGTGGCGCCCATCTGCTCGAACATATCGCGCAGCGGTACGTAGATCTGTCCGTCTTTTACAAGAGCCGCGAGCACGCGACTCTGCTTGAGGATGTCGGGCTTCGCATAGACCGTGTGATCGTTATAGAGGATCGGAACTTCGCCCGAAGGCGGGCTTCCGAAATCTGCGGCACTGGCAACAGCCATCGTCCCGCAAAGAAGAAGTGCGAACAGCGATGCGGCGACTAATCGCGGCGCAATGGACGTATTCGCTCGAGAATCCGGACTTTGGCATACTTGCATAAGCTAACTATGAAGAATAAACTACCGGACGTCTGGTCAGAGTAGCTCACAATCACCAAGCGAGCGCTTAGTGTCGGGCGTGTTTTGGGTTTGCTACTTCTCGCTTTCGGCGCCGTGATGGACGTCTTTTTGGTCGTCCCGATTGGGGTCCATGTCGGTATCTGAATAGACGGCCATGGCGTTTTCGAGCTCTTTATCGAGCTCGACGGCGTTTGGATTGGGCGGTTCCGGCGTTGTATCGCGGTTCATGAAATCCCTCGCTTTCGAGCGATAGATACCCGGGAGCTAAAGCGCCCAATCGGAGGAACGGCTCGATCCATAAAGGGAGCTCCGGTATGTTAGCTTGCTAATTAAGGTTGAGGCTTGTGAGCTCTCACCACTCAAGGAAATGTGAGCGGTGATTCATAATCGCCCCGTTCTTGAAGCGTAATGCCATAAAATATCCCTACACTGCGGAACCGTCCGGAAAATATGCGAAGAACCATTAAGCGGAATGCGGTGATTCGCGCGGTTGATAAAACGTCCGCGCGCGTGATCGCATTAGTGGCACCGGGCGGATTCGGCAAGAGCATCGTCGCGCGCCAAATTGCCGAGTGTTTCATAGCACATGGTACGTGCGATTGCGCCGGCGTGACTACGGTGAAACAGTTCGCCATGAACGTGCTCGTGGCCCTAAATGAAATCGAGCCTTTTCGATCGCCGCTTCTTGCTAGGAGCGGCGTTACGCTTACGCGCGAAGGGGATGATGGGCGTGCCATCTGGACTTTGGCTCTTCAAATGTTTGGGCGTCTGTCGGCCCGTTCGGTACTTATCTTCGAAAATGTCGAGCACTTGAGATATCCCGAACTCAGGGCGGCGCTCACGGCGTTTCTTCGTGAACGCAATCCGCGCTGTACCGTCGTACTCTGCTCGCGACCACCACTTCCCATCGATTGTGCGCGCATCGTGCCGCCCAATGAATTGTTGACCATCGGGGTTGACCGATTGCGCTTCAATGACGATGAAATCCGCCAAATCTTCGGGCACTACAACATTTCAATCGACAGCGTAGCCGATATTGCAAGAAAGACGATGCGCTGGCCCTCGATGTTGACCCTGGCAGAAGCCGCAATGCGTGGCGAGCGCTCGCGAAATCTCCCCGACGCACCACTTCGGGAGATGCAAGAAAAGCTCGTTGGGGACATCATGTACGGTCTTGACGCAGAGTTGCTCGATGCCATTCTGATCCTCACTCGCATGAATATCATCACGATTGCCGACCTCCATATGGCTGTGCCCGATCGTGCGTATGCCATTGCCGATGAACTGCAACAGCGGGTTCCTCTGCTGATCCACGATCCCGTACGCGGAACATTGCGCGCGCACCCGTGGCTTGCCCGGGCGCTGTCTACACGTTACGCTCAGCGTGCCGATGAACTGACGCGATCGATCGGAGCCTCGTACGAAGCGGCGAAGGATTGGCTGGCCGCAGTGCGAGCATATATTGCTGTGAGCGATTGGAAAGCCGTTGAGCGTTGCCTGGATCGCGTGGAGTTCGGGACTCTTACTCTTAAGTGTACGCCGGAGATGGAGTTGCTGGCGGACGTGGGCAACGCTGCATTGGTTAAGTATCCGCGATTGTGGTGCGCGACGCTGCCCAACCGGCGCTTTGCGGTTGACGCGGGCGACTTGCTGGCAGAAGGGCGTTTACTGAGCGTACGGCGTGACGATTATGCCGTGGAGCTAACGTTTGCTAACGCGATCTTGGCCTTTGATGCGGGTGATCGAGCCCATTTGGACGCGTGCGTAGGGTGGATGCGAGCGAATGCCCCAGGAAGCGTTTACGCCGGGGCGCTCGATTTGTGGTATGGCGGCATGCTTTTTGGGCGCTTCGATCACGATGCTTACGAACGCCTTTGCGCGCGTGCTCCGGAGCTGGCGCTTGACGCGGTACTCGCGGTCGATGCGCTGGGCTCGCATCTGCGCTTAAATGGCAACGGATTCGCCATCGACGAGGTGTTCTCTAAAGCACTCGCTAGAACTCGGCAGATGGGCGATCGACGTCTTTCGTCGCGCATCCGTGCGCAGATGATCTTCGAAGCATGGCTTCGCGGCCATGACGAGGACGTCGATCGTCTCATGCGCGACCTTGAGTCCGCCACGTTGGCATATCGGCACGATCCGTTTACGGCATTTTGCAGCGCAGTCAAAAACGGAAACACCGAAGCGCTGCACGGCCGGCTTACGCCGCAATGGCGAGCGATCGCTGCCCTGATGATCGCGGGCCGAGCGTGCAGCCCGGAGCAGGCCTGCGCCATTGCCCAATACGGACTCACCCAGTCCGATGCTTCTCTAGACCCGCTGGCGCGCATTCTCTGCAGGGTCGCTCTGGTGTTGCTGGGTAAGGATCTCGATGGAGCGCTTCTGCGCGAGTCACTCACGCTGGCAGAAACGATAGAGGCGCCGCTCCTACGCGAAGATCTGCACGTTCTGTGCGCGAAATCCGGAAAACTCCGGATGCTAGCGCCAATTGAGCTCCGGCTTGCCGCCTATACGGGTAACCGCATCGTCGCCGATCTGCTTTCTCAGCGCGTCTGGCTTGGTACGCGCCAAATGCGTCTGTCGGAGCGTGCGCGCGATCTGCTCTTTACGCTGGCCTTGAACGCGCGTTCGGTGAGTTCGTCAGAGCTAAAGCGCATGCTCTGGCCGACGCTCTCCGATGCCAAGGCGAGCAACGCACTTAAGGCGGCCGTTCATCGCCTGCGTGCTCAACTCGGCGACGCACCTCTGATTCAGTCCGATGGAAGCGGATACTCGCTATCGTCCGAAACGATCGTCGATATAGCACCGCTCTTAGACGCGTTACTACTCGCCGAGGGGAAAAATGGGATCGACGACGGCCTCGTCCGGCGCCTGAGCGCTGCCGCTGCGCTACTCTCCGAACGCATAACCCGTCGCCGGCGCAGATACTATGCCCATCTGCAGCGCAGAATCGTCAATGTGCTCGGGGTTCATGCCGTCGAGAACGGCCGCTACGGCCTTGCGCGCAAATATGCGACGATGATGTTCGAGCTCGATCCGTACGACGAACGCGCCTACGCACTCGTTATCACGGCCATGAAAAGAAGCGGAGATATCTCGGCTGCCGGCGGCGCCTACGCGGCCTACCGAAATGCCATGGCGGAAGCCGGTATCCAATCGAATAGTTCGCTCGACGAGCTCGTTCTCGTGCCGGCCATCAACCTTCGGCAAGTAGGCGAGTGAGATTTTCGCTCGGCTCGATGCCCTGGTCGCCGGCTATTGCCTGACGGTATCGCTGTAATTCCCGATAGGCTTCGACGCGGTTGCCCGCCGCCAATAGAGCGCTGATGATCAGCTCGTACGCGCGTTCGTTGCATGCATCCACCTGCAATAAACTCTCTGCCCGGCGCACGATCGCCGGCGTGTCATTCCGATGCCTCGCGTCCTCGGCAAGCAGAACGACCACGCGATGGTGGAGCTGATTGAGGCGCGGCTCGAACCGGGAAAACCAATCCCAACGGGAAAGTGCCCCGGATAGCGCGCGTTCGAGCGTATTTGAAAACGCTTCGAGCTGGTTGCACTCGGCTTCGCTCAGGGTTGTTCGCTCGGAGAGCTGCTGGCAGTAGGCTTCCATTTCGATAACGTCCACCACCACGGATGGGCCGAGCGTACATGACCCGCGCTCGGATATGATGCAATGAGCGCCGCCGAGCTGTTGTCGCGCGCGATATATGCAGGTCTTTAGCGCGTTAAATGCAGCGAACTCGTCGAGATCGCCCCAAAGGGCGTCGGTGAGTTGGTGGCGACTCATCGGACGTTGATGCAGGGCCAATGATGCCACCAGGTCGAGTACGCGTTCCGTAACCTTTATCGTGCGATCGCCATAACGGATCGTTCCGGTCAGTAATTCAACGAAGGTACGATGCTTTTCGCGATACCAGTCCGTACGCATACATTTGGCAACGAATGGACCCAAGACCGTTAGCTTGCGTTCGTCGTACTGCTTGTGCGCAAGCATACGGGCATCGTCCGCCAGCGCCGATGGGTAATAGGCCCCGTCGTCGGCGAGGGATTCCGCCAGAGCTTGCCGCCCTCGCTCTTCGTCCGCAAGGCGTAGGATGACCGCAGGAAGCAACCGCAGCAGCGGCTCCTCGATGCTCAGCGCTAGGTATCTCGCTCGCTCGGTGCGCGCCAAGCACTCGGTCTGGGTCGGTGCGGCAATCGCCACTATGATCGCCGTGATCGTGCGGGAACGGGGGTCTGCGCCCATCGCCGGAATCGGGAGCGGCAGGGCATCGTTGGCCAGAGGCAGGGCATCCTGGGCCAGATATGAGGCGGGCTCGCAAATCCGGAGGCCCTCTTCCATTGCGGCAGCATCGTCGCAGAGCCACGAGTACCATGCAAAGCTACGCAGCGCCGCAAGGAAGGTCGCCTCGCACGCCTCCGTTTCGAGCGCGCGCAGGGCACCGATGAGTTCGCGTGCGTCCTCGCGCCAGCGTGCGGTCGAGAAGATCCGATATGCATCGATTTCGAACCGATCCCCGCGTGCCCGGCGCTCGCCGCGCGGCGAGCTGCAGAGCGCGACGCGTTTCCAATGTCCTTCGGCCTCGCTAAAGCGGCCGTAACGGGCGTCGATTACCGCCCGGCTCGAACAAATGACCGCGCAGCCGATCCCCCAGTCGCTGCATGAGGCACAGTTCGAAGGCGCCGCGCGCAACAGTTGATCGCCGCTCGAAAGCCAGCCGAAGCGCACGTTGAGAATGCCGAGGGCGATCTGCAGGTTGCGCGCGTGTGTCGGCTCGACGACCTTAAGCTCCCACTCGGTGCGCAATCGCATTTCGAGTTCGAGATCAGAGGCCACATAGCCGAGGCAGGCGACGCGCAAACTCCAAATACGCGGTTGCCGCATCACCGCTTCGAACGGCAATCTAGCCAAAAGTGCGCCGAATTCGGGAACATTGAGCGGCTTGTCAGCCCTGGCATGGGCCTCCAGCATTTCAGCGGCCCTTTCGGGATTGCCGGACTCTAAGGCAAGAGCGGCCGCGCGCAGGTATTCTTTGCGAAACGCGTTTTCCGCGACGATCGCCTCGAACACGTGGCTACGCCTTATGTCCTGAGGTGACGGCCGAGCCACCGCCTCGCGCAACATCGGATGCAAGCGTAGAATCCCTTCATCGCTCACCGCTAGGCCGGTTGCCTCGATCAACTCGCCCATGGCTCCAGCCGCCGCTTCGCCCGCGACGCAAGCGATCTCGTATAATCGTGCCTCAGGCAGGTATGCGCAGGTATCCAAGCAGGCTTTAGCCGGCGCGCTCAGTCCTTGAACAACCTCTCCACGAATATAGGAGCGCAGGTCTCCGAATGCTTGGTGCCCCCACGCATCGAGGACCTCTCGAAGGCTATCCTCCTTAGCCAGACGCAGCAGCAGAAGTGCCGCAACGGGCCAACCGGCCGCTGCCTCTACGATCCGCTCAAGGGTGTCCCCGGGTAGCGATACGGCAGAAAAAAGCCTTTCGATATCGGCCCGAGTCAGGCGAAGGTCTTCTCTGCGAATGCGTACGATTTGATGCGGTGGAGCGACGTCGGAGAGTTCGAATGGGAGTCCGCGGCGCGAGGCGAGCGCAAACGAAACGCGATCGTAAGTCTTACGGAACAGATCGCGGAGGTGCGGCCATACGTCGGTATCGAGAGCGTCCAGGTGGTCGATATAGATCGTGAGAGAGGATTCGGCCCGATCGTTCAGCGCCGCGTGCCAGCATCGAAGAAAGTCCTGTGTATCGTGGACCCGCAGGCAGTCGATGAGTACGCCGGGATTGGCGGCGCGGGCGCTAGCGAGCAGCGTACTCTTGCCATAGCCAGCGGGGGCGCAAATCTCAAGGAATTTAGGGTGAGAAAGACCCAGGCGAGAAATGAGGCGCTCGTGCATTGTCTTTGTAACTTCGTATATAGTGTTTCAAAAAATGCGTTCAAACACCCCGAAGTTCAAGAGTCGTAACTCGGCCGTTACCCAAGCGAGCGAAAGGCGTTTACTCCGTTACCCGACCGTATCGCGCCTACGACTACCTTAGTCGGAAGCGTTTCTTTGAACCCGCGACTTCACCTGTCTTGATACGGGAGGTTCCATGGCGCAACCGGTCGACGGCCGGCTCGGCGATATAGACCAAGGCGAGCGTAGCGAGTTTTTGAGCTTCCGGCTTGGCGCGG